>CALJZV010000458.1 GCA_937983475.1 uncultured Verrucomicrobiales bacterium | reverse complement strand
TACCCAGGGCGTTCCAGCGAACCGCCTTTTCTTCGTTAATTCTGCGGCGACCACCGAGATCTCCACTCTTTTCCTAGCCGACCCTGTTCCGCTCGCGGCCGTCGCTGAGCTTGGGTCGTTAGACGTATTTGTCACGCTCATGGCCAACGGAAGACACACAGTTGATTGTTTGGAGTGCAGAGACCACTTCTTTAAGCCGGGCGTTTCCGACATGTTTTGCCGGCGATGGAAGATTCGACTCCACCGCGAGCGCTACGGCACGCTCAATATGTTCTGCCGTGATTACCGCCGCGCAAACGACGACGGGCCGACGCTTGGCGGATTGGAGCCACACATGGAGTCGGCCATCCTTTACGCCATTTTCTACAACGATCTGGGTGACCCGTTCAGGTTGCGCAAGGTTCGCAACCTGAAGACGAAAAGATACGTTGATGGTCATCCTGCGAAATGGAAGGCATTGAGTGGATACGCCTAACCTTCAAGGCCTGCATTAATCGGAGCGTGCGGAGGGGCGGACGCGGGGGAGCGGAGCATCAAAGCTAGCCACCGGCCCCGTGGGAAAAGCCGTTGTCATAAGGGCGATAGCGTGGGCTGGGGTCAGTCGATGCCAAACTCAGCTTCCCTTCCCACGCGGTAAATTGAATTAGCCCGGCCATTGGATGATTGCCATGCCCCAGCTCCGTCAGGAGCGACATCGTTGTAGTAGCCAATCCCGCCTGAATAGAAGGAGCTTCATTCGGGGCAGCATAGTCCGCTCATCAGGGGTAAGGTGGCTTCGATTTGAAACTCGCTGTCGCTCGCACCGGCAAAGCCGGTATCGCGAAAAGTAATGGGGGATGGCTGACCCCGGGCGGCGCTGCGCTGGCCCGGGGCTATTCTCTTTCGTCCCGTTGGGGCTTACTTTCAGCGCGCTTCGCGGAGCGTCTGTTGGTCAATCCGTTAAACGTGAGGCATAGACGAAGCTGCTGCGGGTCACAGACCCGCGCTCCGAGAGGCAGGCAACACGAAATCGTTTTGATCAGGGCAGCGCGGCAGCGCCGACCCTGCCATTCATTGGTGGGGTTGCGGTGTGAAGTGAATCATAACTTTTCCCCAGCTCCGTCAGGAGCGACATCGTTGTAGCAAGACCTCCAGTAAAATAAAAAGCTCCGTCAGGGGCGGAATATGCCGCTCCATACGGAGCTCCTTTCTGATAAATCATTTCTACTACAACGATGCCGCCCCTGACGGGGATTCAGATGAGCGCTTCGCAATAAATAAAGCGCACGTTTGGCCAAAGAATGCACCAAAGCCCGGCATCGGCCGGAGGGACGAATTCCATGAGTCCCTGACTCCCCTCTGGGAAATAAATCGGAGTCGCAGGAGCTTGTCCGTCCGGATGAGATCATCCGAAAAATCAAGCGCGCATCCCGTTCCAAAAACGCTAAATTTCCCATGATTTGGACTGGCCAGGAGCCGCATCCCAACCTAAGTTCGGGGCAAGTGAAAACCGAATTCGGCTGCGAAAACCGCCGCGTTCACAGATTAAATATAACTGTTGGCTGAACGCGACGCTCAGTCTCGTTCCAATGTCGTAACCCGCATGACGCACGAAGAACTGATCGCAAAAGCGGTGGAGCATGCAAAAAGGACTGGCATCGCAGCGGAGTTCCTGCACCAGCCCAAGGTTCGTGAGGCGGTCATTGTGTCCTTTACGAGTGAGCACTCCTCAGGGAGAGCCAAGTTTTACTTGGATGCGGGGACAGGAGACCTCATTAGCGGCGAATTCTCCGGTTCTGAGTTCACCCCAAAAGCCAGCGGGAAGCAGTTATCCCAAAGAGCACAGCGCGTTTTGGCGCTCGCGAGCGAGGAATCCCGACGCATCGGATGTGAGCATGTCGGCAGCGACCATCTGCTGTTGGCCATGCTTGTATCCGGGGAGGGCAACGGCACTGCTGTGCTGGCGAGTGCCGGATTGACCGTTGAAACAGTTCGTGCTCGGATCACGGCGGTCGGTTCTCCCACGGAGGTCGCACCAAATGGTTACGGGCCTTCGATGCGCAATGCCCTTCGACTCTCCTCCCACCATGCGGACACTTTGGGGCAGGCAGAGATTGAGCCGGAGCATTTCGTTCTTGCCTTGCTGGACGAAGCCGACGGTCCAGCAATTCGGACATTTCAGCATTTCGGCCTTGATGTTCAGCGGATGAGGACAGCTCTGCTCCAGAAAATGTCAGACAAACGCGCATGAGAATCAGCCAACCAGAGACGATGCACTGAACGGGAGCCAACCGATTCGCTCAGAGACAATTTCGGCATCATCGGCGGCTGGCTTCCCTCGCTGACCTCTGCGTTAGGCCACTTCGTAAGCGCCATGAAAGTGCAGCAACTTGTAACAAAAAGACGACTGCTGGTTCTCGCAGTCATTGTTGTGTTTTACGCTAGTTTATGGTTTCTCACCGACGTGATCGGTGGGCCTCAAATTGGCAAAATTGCAGTCGAGGCCATGCATGTGCCGGCGCAAGGCATGATCGAGCCGTCGGGACAGAGAAGCCCTATCACCAATTATTGCCTCACGAAAGCCTACGCACCGTTTTTGGTTCGCGCCGATTATGGTTGGGGCGGTGGATCATTGTATGGAGATGGAGGCAGTGCATTGTATCTCTGGTTTTTTGGTCGCGCGGTACGCCTTCAGGAGCTTGAACATTGGTCGATATG
>CALJZV010000457.1 GCA_937983475.1 uncultured Verrucomicrobiales bacterium | reverse complement strand
GCGCGTCACAATCACGGCCCGCAGGCCATTGAGGTTATGGCGCTGATCGAAGTCCGCAATGTCAGCAAGATTTACCACCTCGGCGGCGAGGAGATCCGCGCCTTGGACGACGTGTCGCTGGACATCAACCGCGGCGAATTCATGTCCATTATCGGTCCCTCAGGCAGCGGCAAATCCACTTTGATGCACATTTTGGGCTGCCTGGATTCGCCGACGCACGGGACCATCAACCTTGACGGGGTGATGATTCAGGGCGCCTCCCGGGCGCAACTGGCCACGTTGCGAAACCAGAAAATCGGCTTCGTGTTCCAGTTCTTCAACCTGTTGCCCAAACTCAACGTGCTCCAGAATGTGGAACTGCCGATGATTTACAGCGGCATTGGACGGCGGGAGCGGCACGAGCGCGCCATGGAGGCGTTGAAGCAGGTGGAACTGGACCATCGCGTGAAGCACCGGCCCCTTCAATTGTCCGGCGGCCAGCAACAGCGCGTGGCCATAGCCCGGGCGCTGGTGAACAATCCAAAAATCATTTTTGCCGACGAGCCGACGGGCAACCTCGATTCGCACACCGGCGCGGCCATCCTTGAGCTGTTCAAAAAATTGACTGCCGAGGGGCGCACCATTGCGCTGGTGACGCATGACCCGAACATCGCCTCGCGCACCCGGCGTCGCATTGAAATTCGCGACGGCAAAATCACCGACCACGTGGACCCGACCCTGGCGGGTTTGAAAGAAGCATGAACATTTTCAACGCCATCATGACGGGGTTTAAGGAGATTTGGGCCCACAAGTTCCGGTCGCTCCTTACCATGCTCGGCATCATCCTCGGCGTCTCGAGCCTGGTGGCCATGTCCGCGCTCATAAAAGGCATGGAAAACGGCATGCGCGAGGCCTTGATTGCCATCGGCGGCATCGAGCGCATCCGCATCGAGGAGCAGGACATTCCCGCGCACCAGGCGCATCTGGCCGACCAGGCCGTGGGGTTCACCATCGCCGACGTTTACGCGCTGCAAAACAACGCCCCGATGACTCGGCTCATCACGCCCGAGATGCGCAACCGGTCGATGACCATGACGCGCGGATCCAAATCGTTCAACCCGTGGAATTTCGTCGGCACCTGGCCCAGCGCAGTGGAAATGAATGAGCACGTGATTGAGCACGGGCGCATGTTCAACGAGGTGGACGACGAGAACGCCCGCAATGTTTGCGTCATTGGCACGGCGGCCCGCGATGCTTTGTTCGGCTCCCCGGAGGAGGTGGGCCGCGAGATCATCCCCATCGGCGAGCAGATCAACATTCGGGGCGAACTGTTCACCATCATTGGCATGTTCAAGCATTACGAAAGCGAGCAGGAAGCCAAGCGGCGCGCGATGATGCAGGCGCAGGCCCAATCCCAGGAAAGCGGCCCGACCCGCAGCCGGGGCTACAGTGGCCGTCGCGGCGGCAGCTACGTCTGGTCCTTCAAGAATTCCACCGTGTTTATTCCGCTCAATACCATGTGGGTCAAATTCCGCGCCGCCTCGGGCACCAACAACGTCCCCGACCAGCGGCTCTCGGGCGTTTATCTCAAAATCCATGATGTCAACCGCCTTGAGGACGCCTTGCAGGAAGCCAAAAACGTGTTGATGATGACCCACCGCGGCATCGAGGATTTCTCCTTTCAAACCCAGGAGAACTGGGCCGACACCATCAACACCTCCATTCGCAATGCCCGCATGAGCGGCGGGTTCATCGCGGCCATCAGCCTCCTGGTTGGCGGCATAGGCATCATGAACATCATGCTGGCCAGCATTACCGAGCGCATCCGCGAAATCGGCATCCGCAAGGCCGTCGGCGCAAGCTTCCTCGACGTGTTTCTGCAAATCCTGGTCGAAAGCGTCGTCATCGCCGTGGTCGGCGGCATTGCCGGCCTGGCCGCTTCCAAGGGCATCGTGCAGGTGCTGATGCTTATTTCCCCCATGGAAAACACACCGGTGATCACATTGGACGCCATGGTGGTGGCGTTCGCCTACAGCGCGGTGGTTGGCGTCATCGCGGGGCTCATGCCCGCGTTCAAGGCCGCCAAGCTCGATCCCATTCAAGCCCTTCGGTACGAGTAGGGGTTCACCCTAATCGGCCAATTCCAACAAGCAATCAAGACGCAGAATGAGTCTGTTTCTTCGTGCCTGAGTTGATCCATTTCCACCTCAGGCTTTCCCCTTTGGGAGAAACAGGCGTTGGCCGGATTGTTCCGGGCCTTTTTTTGCACTCTATTGTTGCCATTAAACAGTTTTCAAAAGGACGATTTATGCCCAAAGAATTCCATCAGCCATCCGACGACGAAATCCGCACCCACGCCTATTTTCTCTGGCAAGCCGACGGCTGCCCACCCGGCCGTGACTGGGATTACTGGCTGCGCGCCAAGGAGGAACTATGCGAGCAACGCGAAAAACCTGCTGGATCCAAGCGCGCTGCCGTTACCGCCGCTGGCGAAAATGGTCGCAAGCGCGGCCCGCGCAACCCGATGTACGTGTAAAAACGGGTTCATTTCCAACAGCCGCGAAGGCTGGCGTGCCACTCTTCACTGCCCGGAGTTAAATCACTTCCGGGCAGTTTTTATTTTACCGCAAGTCACGGACGATCTTGACGTTTTAGAGCGCCCGATTTCTTCGTTGCCACTTCAGGGAACTTCCCCATCATCGCGGGCATGCGAGTTTTAATCATGTCCGACATGGAAGGCGTCAGCGGCATCGTGGTGTGGGAACAGGTGGAGGGAGGCGCGCCGCTGTATGAGGAAGGACGCCGCCTTTACACCGAAGAAATTAACGCCGCAGTGCGGGGCGCCAAGGCCGCCGGCGCCTCCGAGATAGTCGTGGTGGACTGCCATGGCGCGGGCAAGGGCTGGGAGTTTAATTCGCTGATTCCTGAATTGCTGGACGTCAATTGCGAATGGGTCAATCACCACCCTTGGGGCCGCTACACCGAGACGCTGGAGCAGGGCTGCGACGCCTGCCTGCTGGTGGGCATGCACGCCCGGGCCGGAACGCCGGACGCGGTGTTGAGTCACACCATCTCCTCGACGACCTGGCGCAACTTGTATTTCAACGACGACCTGGTGGGCGAAACAGGCATCAACGCCGCCCTTTGCGGTCATTACAATTGCCCGGTGGCTCTGGTGACCGGCGACGAAGCCACCTGCCGCGAAGCCAAGGCCCTGTTGGGCGAAGGGTTGACCACCGTGGCGGTCAAGCGCAGCCTGACACGGTTTTCAGCGCGGAACATTCCGCCCGCGCGCGCGAGAGAGATGATTCAGGAAGGCGCCAGGCAGGCCTTGAAAAATTTGAAGGCCGTCAAGCCCTACAAGCCTGACGCTCCGACCACGATCAGCATTGACCTGGGCTACGTGGACAAAGGCGCTCAATTCATGGGCCGGCACGGCGTGGAGTTTGTCAACCCGCTGAAAGTTGTCAGTCGCGGCAAGGACTGGATGGAGGCATGGAACCAAGTCTGGCATTACTGATGGCTTCCACCGGGTGACGTGGTGCTGAACTGCACCTGAAACTTTCCGTTGTTTCCGGGCGGAAGGGCGGTTTTATTTTCCTTGTGGTTACCGATTTCTCAGACGCGGCGCTGGTGTTGATCGGGCATGGCTCGACGCTCAACGCGGAGTCCGCCGCGCCGACCTGCCAGCACGCCGACGAGTTGCGGCGCCGCAACGTGTTCGCGCAGGTACAGGAGGCATTCTGGAAGCAGGAACCCTACATCTGGCAGGTGCTGCGGGGCGTCTTCGCGCCCCGGGTGTTCATTGTGCCGTTGTTCATCAGCGAAGGTTATTTCACCGAGGAGATCATTCCGCGCGAGCTGGGCTTCCGATCCAGGGACCAGGAGGTTTTTCCCCGCACGATGCAGCGCGGTTCGCAGACGCTTCATTACTGCGGCCCGGTGGGCACGCACGACAGCATGACGGCCGTGCTGCTGGCCCGCGCAAAGGAAGTTGTGGAAAAATATCCTTTTCCGCGAATTCCCAAGACAGCCGAGACCACCCTGTTCATCGCCGGGCACGGCACGTCGCAGAACGAGAATTCCCGAAAAGCTATCGAGCGCCAGGTGGAACTGATCCGCGGCCTGAATCTTTACGCGGGGGTGCATGCGGTGTTCATGGAGGAGGCGCCGCGCATCGGCGAATGCTACGGCCTGGCGCAGACCAAAAACATCGTCATGGTGCCGTTTTTCATCAGCGACGGCCTGCATTCCTACGAGGACATTCCGGTGATGCTCGGCGAGCCGCAGCGTGTGGTGCAACAGCGCTTTCAATCCGGCCAGCCGACCTGGCGCCAC
>CALJZV010000456.1 GCA_937983475.1 uncultured Verrucomicrobiales bacterium | reverse complement strand
CGAAACGGCGTCCGTGGATGAGCGAGGATTCGCGAATGGATATTTATGATGCGGTAGCATTGGCAGTTACACTGAAGAATTGGAATAAAAAGGCAATTCGAAGCTGATTCTTATAAATGTTAAATTGCATGCGGTATAAATATTGCTCGCTTTAAAATTGTCTTGAAACTCTGAAATGATAGGTTAAAACTTTTTAGCAATTTGCCTGGGTGATTTTCTGCCAAATCGTCAGGGCGATTGGATTCAACGAATCAATAAAGTGAAACGTATTTACGCCTTGTTTTTGGCGGCGGGCTTTGCCTTTGCCGAGTTTGCCAATTCCACCACTCCGGACTCGTATTCGATTGTCGAGCGCGGTCCGGATCACCGGGTATGGGAGCGTGTGGTCACCAAGCAGGTCAACGGAAAGGAACGTGCCATCCAGCAGCGCTACGTGGAACTGGAGAGCGGGCTACAGTACGAGGAGAACGGGGAATGGAAGGAATCCAATGCGGAAATTGCAGTTCAACTCAATGGAGCTGTGTCGCTGAATACGCGACACAAAGTCATCTTTTCGGCCAACATCAACGATTGGGACGGGGCTGTGGATATGTTGACCCGCGACAACAAACGGTTGCGCTCACGAATTCTGGGTTTGGCTTATTGGGACACTGCCAGCGGCCAGACCGTGCTTATTGCTGAAACCAAGGATGCCATTGGCGTCCTTGGAGGGGACAAAACGCAGATTCTTTACCCCGACGCTTTTACCGATATTCGGGCGGATGTGCGCTACCGCAATTTCAAGGCCGGGCTGGAGCAGGATGTTATTCTCCGCGAGCGCCCGCCGTCTCCAGCCGAGTGGGGATTGAACCCGGAAACGACGCGCTTACAGGTTCTCACCGAGTTCTTTGAGCCGCCTGTGCCTCAGAAACAAACCCGGCTTCATAACGGCATTCCCTCCGACATAGTGCTGGATTTCGGCCTGATGCGTGTGGGAGTCGGCAAGGCGTTCACCATCGAGCAGGAACAGTTGGGGTTGCCCGGACGCATCCCTGTGGACAAACAATGGATCAAGCTGGATGGCGACCGAGATTTTCTCATTGAAGAAGTGGATTACAAGGAGGCTGAGCCTCAGTTGCAGGCGTTGCCGCTGCCGGAGCAGGCGAACGCAGGAGAAAGAACCAACGCCGTCCGTCGCATGGCGGGGTTGAAACTCCAGCTTCCCCGGCGCGAGACGGCCCAAAAAACAACTAAAGATGAATTGCTCCAAATGGCCAGCCTGCCAGATGTCAAAGAGGGATTCATCATTGATTACTCCATATTGGAATCGACAACCAACTTCACCTTCCAAGCGGACACAACTTACTATGTAACAAACAATGTGTTTCTTGAAGGCGTCACCACAATAGAGGGCGGAACTGTCATTAAATTCGGAACAAATTTTGCAGGACTTATCATTTATAACGAAGTTCAGTGACTGACCGAACCTTATCGACCAGCGACGTTTCACGGCCAGGACGACAATTCGGTCGGAACTCCCATTCCCGGGGCGACAGGCACCAATTCAGGGTATTACGGCACCATGCTGACCTGGTCTTCGACCAACAGTGCCAGTCATTTCCGGGTTTTTAACGCCGGGACAGGCTTTGAGTTCAACGGCGGGGCTGGAATTCCAAGCTTGAGCCACGCGCAATTTGTCAACTGCGGCACAGCCATTTTCGCTCTTGATACAGAGTTCCAGTTTAAAAACATCCTCATTTACAACGCCGACAGAGCATTTCAGGGCTATGGCGGTTTTGTGGGTCATGGCGAGCATATCACGGCCCATAACTGCAATAATTTTGGTTATGACGACGACATCGGAACGACCTTTTATTTAACCAACAGCCTTCTAGTAAACGTCACCAACTGGGGTGCGCAATTCACGGTATATTCCAACTTCGTGTCACGCGTTTTCGGCACCAATGTCTTCCAGACCGTCGGGGCGGGCAGCCATTACCTGACCGAAAACAGCCCCTATCGCAACGCCGGCACCACCAACCTGTCGTCCGGTCTGCTCACCCAACTTCGAACGAAAACAACCTGGCCGCCTTTGGTGTTCGACAACTACACCTTTTCAGTAGACGGGGCGCTGGAACCGCAGGCGTTCCGGGACACCGGGTCTCCCGACCTCGGTTACCATTATGACCCGCTGGATTACGTGCTGGGCAATGTGCGGATCAGCGGCGCGACGCTCACGTTGACCAATGGCGTGGCGGTGGGGTTTTATTCACCGGGCTACGCCTTCGGATCCTGCATTTTGGAAAACGGGGCCAGCTTGGTTTCCGAGGGAACGCCGACCAATCCCAACCGCCTCGTCTGGTACAACACGGTTCAGGAACAGGCCACGACCAATTGGACGAATGGCGATGGGATATTGGACACGTTCGGCTTCGATAATTATAACTCCTCAGTTTCAATTAATTGTAAATTTACCGATTTTTCCAGACTGACTGACGGAGGACTGCACATCGGGTGGGGTGATGTGAACTGGATGGCCGGCATGACCTTCCGGGACTGCGTTTTTTACGGCGGAGGAGTTGGGTTTAACTCTGCGGGCTGGATTTCCTTTGCAGGATTTTCTGGGAACGCGGTGAATTGCCTGTTCTTTCGATCTCGGGTTACGTGCTATGCCACCGACCAGGATTTTGATGTCACCTTGGGCAACAACCTCTTTTATGGCGGAAGTCTCGCTACGGATGATTATGACGTGGGCGGCGCATTCAGTCTGACGATCCGGAATAATCTGTTTGACAGCGTGGAGATCAACCAGAACTCGGTTAATCCCACTCACAGCCATAACGCCTACTGGAACTGCTCCACCAATCTCGTCTCGACCGGCACGGGCGACCAGTATCTGACCAGCGCCATCGCCTACGAAAGCGGTCCGCTGGGACGCTTTTACCTGCCCTCCGGCAGCGCGCTGCTCAATTCCGGCAGCGCCAATGCGGACACCCTGGGCCTCTATCACTTCACCACCACCACCAATCAGGTCAAGGAAACCAACTCCGTGGTGGACATCGGCTTGCATTACGTGGCGACGATCAACGGCCTGCCGGCGGACGGCGACAACGACGGACTGCCGGACTACTTCGAGGACCGCAACGGCGACGGCGCCCAGAACGGCCAGGAAACCGACTGGCAGGACGCCGACAGCGACGACGACGGCGTCAACGATGGTGTGGAGTGGCGGCTTGGAAGGAATCCGCTGGGTAATGGGGCTACGACGGACGGCAGTCCAAAATTAAACGTGTTTCCACCTTTGAAGTAATTTTTAAATTTTATCCCATGAACTCTTTTGGCCTTATTAAATTCATAGGAATTTGCTACCGGAAATTTGGTTCACAATACTCCAGGCCACTTTTTCTTATCCTAGCAGGATTTGCACTCCAAAGCATTACGGTCAGCCTAAAGGCCGAAAATGTGACTTTTAAAACCACCATGCAGGCTTTCGTCAAGCCGGGACAGACAGGAACTACGAGTTACGATAGGTATACTAATGGAGTGTTCCACGGCCACGGAACGGGAATGTGGCCAACTTACTGCCAGGAAATAAGTAATACTTTTAACGCTCTTCCCTATGACAGCGGCACGTTGGTTACAATAATTCATTTGTATCGTGAGCCAAATCAGCCATGGAGTCAGTTTTGTGAGGGACTTTATGCGACAAACCTTAGCTCTTGTCGGGATTTGTTTGTGAATGGCATTAAAGCCACAAGAACCGCAACAGGGCAGAGCGTGCCCATAGTTGCTCAAGGAATGACGGCAAATTGGTTTGTGGAATTCCGCCCAAGAACCTCCATTGAGTTCACATTTAAAATGGAGAATGGCTTAACTGGCTCACTACCTGCCGACGGCCATTCCATTGCCACGCCGACAATTAACACACAAGGGATCACTTGGTCCATTGTGACGAATGCCTCTTATCCCAGCAGGCTGGGTTGCACGATCATAGACAGCGCCAAAGGGACTATTCGCGCTGGAACACAAGAAGGCACTATTTTGGTCCGCGCCACGTTTAATGGATGCACCAGTGAAGCGCCATTGGAACTGACCTGTGGCGGCAAACAGGATTCCGATTGCGGCAATTGCGACAAAAATGCCTTTTCGACCGCTTCCGGTTCCAACGGGAGCATTGATTTTAAGCTCGGTTTGGGCTGGGCTTCCATTGGAAACACAGCGGGCCACCTGTCCATCAAGGCGGATTCGCCCAGCACCAATCTTTATATCCCCAGGGCATTGCTTTACAATTTTCGGAGAAGCGCCACCGATGTTGACGTGGTAACAAACGATTGGGGCCTCAGGCAAATTAAAGTGCCGGAAGGCTTGGTAAACATTGTTACCAATGGTGCAACGAACGGTTACGAAATATTCTTTTATACTGCCGCCTACAGGGGAGAAAAAACGGACGGCCTTTGGCAACTCATTGATACCAACGAATGGGTAACTCGATATTCAGTTACCAATGAAAACAATGACATCAATCTATTTCGTGTTTACCAAAATGGCGCAACGACCCCGCTGTACAGTTACAATTATTTGACCAGCGGCTCATCAAACGGATGGGAGTTTGTGTCGGGTAGCGGCAGTGCGCTGCGCAAGGAGACCTTGTTTGTCTTGCAGGCCAATAATCAGATTTACGAAACCCGCACTGTCAGCAATGACACCGCATTGGTGCATTATGAATACGAGCGCTATACGAATTTTGTGGTGTCGGCGAACGTGACCAACAAGTTGTTGCTGGAGAGGGTCGAGGGCACCGGGGCCAATTCCATCCGGCTCACAAACACCTACCGCGCCAGGGGACTCCTTGAAAGCCAGAGGCGGAGCGACGGGTATTGGGAGCACTACGTTTACGACAGCAGTGACCGGCCCAGCAAATTATTGCAGGCATTCGGAAACCAGTCCTACACAACGACGGAAAATCTTTGCCGCCTCTTTGAATACACGTATTCCACCAATGTGTTCACCGATTCCGTTGACCCGTTCAAAATGGAGACGAACACGCCGCGCAGAACGATTGAATCTGTTCTGGGCAATCCGGTGAGAACCAATTATGCAAAGTTTTTTCCGGGTGGAAAATGGGACATTGAGTGCGCAATTTCCGGCTCTGCGGAAAGCCCGGATAATCTCATCACCAAGACCCGCCTGAGAACCAATGGGATCGGGGTTCATTTTAATTCAGTCCAAAGTGTCGAGGAACCCGACGGCACGGTGACGGTTTACCTGCCTGACATGACCATCGGGACCAATGGCGTGCCACTGGACCTCCGCACCAACATCGTTCTCCGGGGCCATCCCAACGACGCCAGCAACACCAAACTGGCTTCCGCAAATCACGGGCCAAAACCTAACGACCCTGTCGTGCACCCCGGATCATCCGGGCAAACGCCAATCCGCATGTCGGCGGAGGGCCTTGCGGCCGTCCGCTGATAGCCGGGGCGGGCTAGCCGCTCCGTCGAAGGAAAGGAGCCATGACCCGAGGTCAACGTTTCCACGGCGATACGCCGCAGCGATCCTAAAAGGCGAGGTCCATTCGCACACGATAAACTGGCATGGACGCCAGGCTATCGGGTCGCATGCCCGACGCCGCCTCAAACGAAGCGAAAAACGTCGAGCAACCAAAGACCTTTATAACACGCGGGCGATCTGCATCAAAAAACAAGGCGTCCGCCGAAGGCGGCTTAGCGGGCATGCGGAATT
>CALJZV010000455.1 GCA_937983475.1 uncultured Verrucomicrobiales bacterium | reverse complement strand
CTGAAAATCCCTCACTTGCCCCCGGTTGCGCCAGCGGCTAAATATACCGGGCCGGCTGTCGCGGAAAACCAGCCGGATAGAACCAAAACCGCGCCATGCACAACGCCGCTTTCAACCCATATCTGGAAGGCCTCCGGTCCTTCATCGCCAGCGCAACCTCCCATAATTCGGAGGATTTGGAAGACCGTTTCAACCGCCTCGCCTTGCAGTTGTTTGCGCTCCAATTTGACGCCGTGCCGGTCTATCGGAATTTTTGCAAAACTCAGGGCGTGATCCCGCAAAGCGTTTCAAGCTTTGAAAACATTCCCGCCGTGCCCGCCGGCGCCTTCAAGGATCTGGAGTTGACCAGTCTTGGGCCGGAGGAGCGAACCACAGTGTTTAATTCCAGTGGCACGACCGGGCAAACGCGCAGCCAACACTTTCACAGCGCCGACTCATTGAAAATTTACGAGGCCTCGCTGCTGCCATGGTTTGAGCGCCATTTTCTATCGGACTGGAGCGACATCATCGCAGACCGTAGTGGTTCATTTTCCGAGAAGCCAGGCATAATTTTCCTGACGCCTTCCCCTGCCCTCGCGCCGCATTCCTCGCTGGTCCACATGTTTGAAACCGTCCGCAAAGCATTTGCCTCCCCCGACTCGATATTTGCCGGATCGGTCGCCGGTGACGGCTCGTGGCACCTGGAAATGGACCGGGTAATGTTTGGCCTGCGCAAATCCATGTGCGCCAACCGGCCAATCTGCCTGTTGGGAACCGCGTTTTTGTTTGTCCATCTGCTCGACCACTTCGATGCAAACAACATCCGCTACAAACTGGCCGCCGGTTCGCGCATCCTGGAAACCGGCGGCTACAAGGGGCGTTCCCGCGAGTTGCCAAAAAATGAACTGCATCAATTGCTGTCCCGCCGCCTGGGCGTTCCCCAGTCGCACATCGCCTGCGAATACGGCATGAGCGAACTCAGTTCCCAGGCGTATGACATCGACATCGGGCAACCGCAAACTTCAGGACGGCTTTTCCGGCTTCCGCCCTGGGCGCGCTTCCGTGTCATTTCGCCGGAAACCGGGCGAGACCAAGCGGAAGGACAGCCGGGGTTGCTGCGTTTGTTTGACCTGGCCAATGTCCGCTCAGTGATGGCCATTCAAACCGAGGACCTGGCGGTTCGCCGTGGCGATGGATTTGAACTGCTCGGACGCGCGATGCTGTCCGAACCGCGCGGGTGTTCCTTGATGTCAGCCTGAAACCATCGCTCAAATGACCGACGCCCAACTCAAACGCCGGACGCTTTGGCTCTGCACGGTCCTGCATGGATTCACGCACCTGTATCAGGTCGCGTTAATCCCGCTTTATTTGCTCATACAAAAGGATCTTGGGCTGGCAGGCGAAGAACAGGCCACCTTCCTGGTGACGGCGCTCAGCATTGCCTATTTTCTGCCAAGCTACCCCATGGGCATGTTGGCCGACCGGGTCAGCCGGAGAAAGCTGCTCACCATCGGCCTGGCGCTCAACGCCTCGGCTTACGTGGGATTGTCCTTTGCGCCGACCTATGCCATGGCCATCGTTTGCGTGATGCTCGCTGGGTTGGGCGGGAGTTTTTATCATCCCGCGGCGACAGCGTTGATCGCGCGGTTGTTTCCCTCGGACACCGGAAAGGCGCTCGGAAAAGTCGGCATTGGCGCTTCGATGGGATTTTTCTTTGCCCCGCTGTATGCGGGCTGGCGAGCGGAAACTGCGGGCTGGAGACAGCCAGTGCTGGAATTGGGCGTGCTCGGGCTGGTTGCGGCGGCGGCGTTCTGGATGCTGGCCAAGGATCATCCGCCGGCAAATGAGCCTTCACGCAGTGACGGCAACACAAGTCCGGTGCCGGTGAAAATGTTTGCCACCCCCATGCTCTGGTTTTGTTTTCTGGCCATGAGCTTGGCGTTTTGTTTCCGGGATTTTGCCGGCAGTGGCATGGCCACGCTCGGTTCGCTGTTTCTCCAGAAGGCGCATGGGTTTGACGCCAGGCAGACGGGCATTGCCCTGAGCCTGCTTTATTTGGCCTCCATCATCAGCAACCCGCTTTTCGGCCACTTGAGCGACCGGGGAAGCGTCCGCTGGACCACGCTGGTGCTGGCGCTGGCGGCGTTGTTCATTTTCATTTTTCCACGGGTTTCAACCGCGGCAGCCATTCCCAGCCTGGTTGCCTACGGCTTCTTTTTCATGGCCAGTTTTCCGATGGTGGAAGCGGCTTTGATGCAGTCAGTGCATGACACGGTTCGCGGACGCGTCTTTGGCTTTTTCATCACCGTGGGCGGACTTTTGGGCAACTTGTCGCATTGGTTCATCGGCACGTGGGTGCGACGGTTGGGAGAAACCGCGTCCGCGCCGGCCAGCTATTTCGGCCTGTTCAATTTGCTGGCGGTGTTCGTGCTGATTTCACTGGCGGGCCTGGCGTTCCTGCACGTCCTGAGGCAACGTGACACCGCCCAAACCAACCTGAGCCTTCCGACTAAATAAAAAGATGAATTCGCCCAACTATTTTCTGGCTGATCTGCCGCCGGGCGCGACGCTGAACGCGGCAATGATTTCCGAGGCATGCGAAACCCTGCGTCACAATCGCGACCGCTTCTTGGCCCATTACTCAACCGAAAGCCTCGTCCAGATTCTCTCCACCGTCGCCAAACGGTGGCTGGATGAAGGCTACCCTTTCCGGCAGCGCGCTTTGGCGGCGTGCCCCGAGCGCACCGGCTTTACCAGGCAAGTCATGTCCGCCGGCTTGGACGCGTTTTTCTCCGTAATCACTGCCGAAACCCTGAAGCAACTGATCATTCAGGAGCTGGGGCATGAAAAAAGGCTGGATGAATTTTCCACTGATGCTTTCGGACAAAACAGCAACCGAAAATCCATCGCCACAGGCCCGCAACTGCTGGTGCATGTGACCGGCGGCATGATTCCCAATCCCGCATTGACCAGTATCGTGCTGGGGCTGCTGGCCAAGTCGGCGCAGTTCGTCAAATGCGCCTCAGGCACGTCGCTGCTTCCCTTGCTGTTCGCGCATTCGCTTTACGACGAGGAACCCAAGCTGGGCGCCTGCCTGGAGATTGCGGAGTGGAAAGGCGGCGACGCCGAACTGGAAAAAGCCCTGTTCGCCCAGGCCCAATGTGTCACCGCCACCGGCAGCGACGAAACTTTGGAAAAAATCCGCCAGATCATTCCCAAGCAAGCGCGCTTTATAGGTTACGGCCACCGGCTGAGTTTTGCCTACCTGACCGCCGACTGGACTGGAGCCGACGCCAAGGAAGCCGCGGCAGCAGTGGCGCGGGATGTCGCGGCCTGGGATCAGTTGGGATGTTTGTCCCCGCACGTGGTTTATGTCGAAACCGGCGGCAAAGTCTCCCCGGAGCAATTTGCCGAAGTGCTCGCCGGGGAGCTGGAGCGGCACGAACAGTTTTTTTCGAGGCGGCCTCTGAACGAAACGGAAGCCGGCGCCATTGCCTATCGTCGCTCCTTCTATCAGATGCGCGCCGCAAACTCCCCCGAGACGCTTCTGTTCCAAAGCAGCGGGTCCACTGCGTGGACGGTCGTTTACGAGAGCGATCCGCGCTTCCAACTTTCCTGCCTCAACCGGTTTATTTATGTAAAAGCCGTGCAAAGCCTGGACCACGCGCTTCAGGGCGCGGAAATGATCAGGCCGAATATTTCCACCGTGGGATTGGGCGCGACGCTGGGCCAAATCCAATCATTGGCCACACAACTGGCACGCTGGGGCGCCACGCGCGTTTGTCCCGTTGGCAAAATGCAAGCGCCTGCATTGGCCTGGCGGCATGATGGTCGCCCCGCGTTGGCCGATCTCATCACGTGGACCGACTTGGAATGACTGACCTTTTAAATTTCCCATCAACCAAATGAAAATCGAACTCAGAAAAACCTTCCAGTTTGAGGCCGCGCATCTGCTGCCGCATCTTCCCCAAACCCACAAGTGCCGCCGCTTGCACGGGCACAGTTTCAAAATCGAAATCGCTGTTGAAGGCGAATGTGATCCCAAGCTCGGCTGGCTCATGGATTACGCGGACATTTCCGCCGCATTCAAGCCGCTGTGGGAACAACTCGACCACTATTATCTCAACGACGTGTCCGGCCTGGAAAATCCCACCAGCGAAAACATCGCCATCTGGATCTGGAACCGCCTCAAGCCAACGCTTCCCCTGTTGCGGGAAGTGGTCGTTGCCGAAACCTGCACGGCCCGCGCCGTTTATCGCGGGGAACCGGAGACGGAGGGAAAAAAGTTTTGATGAATCACACCGGTTTCAGCACATTTTCTTTCGATTAATTAAAAGGATTCCCATGCGTTCGATGCACGAGATTGATTATCAGATTTTCGGTTCCGAAATGCAGTTTGTGGAAATTGAACTCGACTACGGCGAAGCCGCCGTGGCCGAGGCCGGCGCCATGATGTTCATGGAGGACGGCATTGAGATGGAAACCGTCTTCGGCGACGGCTCGCAAAAGGAAAGCGGCCTTTTCGGCAAGCTCGCCGGCGCCGGGAAAAGACTGCTCACCGGCGAGTCGCTGTTCATGACGGTGTTCCAGAACCGCGCCTCCAATAAAAAGAAAGTCGCCTTCGGCGCGCCCTACCCCGGAAAAATTATTCCCATGCACCTCGCGGAATTGGGCGGCGAGTTGATCGCGCAAAAGGACTCCTTCCTTTGCGCTGCCAAGGGCGTCAGTGTCGGCATCGCCTTTCAGAAAAAAATCGGCGTCGGGCTGTTTGGCGGCGAGGGCTTCATCATGCAGCGTCTTCAGGGAGATGGTTACGCGTTCATTCACGCAGGCGGCACACTGCATGAGCGATTGCTTCTTCCCGGCGAAGTCCTCCGCGTGGACACCGGCTGCATCGTCGCCTTCCAGCCCTCGGTCAATTATGACATCCAGTTTGTCGGCAAAATCAAATCGGCGCTGTTCGGCGGCGAGGGCCTGTTCTTCGCCACGCTGCGCGGGCCCGGACGCGTCTGGCTCCAGTCGCTGCCCTTGAGCCGTCTGGCGGACCGCATTTATTCCGCAGCGCCCCAGGGCGGCGGCAAGCGCAAGGGAGAGGGCTCCATACTCGGCGGCATTGGCGATTTGCTGGACGGCGATTGAGTTTTGCGCCACAACTATTCAACTTTTCAACAAATGAAACCATTCCTTACCTTTGTCTGCCTGTCATTGGCTCTCTGCTCCGGATACGCTAAAAACGACAAGCCCAACCTCGTTTTCATACTCACCGACAACCACGGCGCGTGGACGCTCGGCTGCTACGGCAACAAGGAAATTCGCACGCCAAACATTGACCGGCTGGCCGCCGAGGGGGTGCTGTTCAGCCGCGCCTTTTGCAACAATTCGGTCTGTTCGCCCAGCCGCGCGACATTTTTGACGGGCCTGATTCCCTCGCAGCACGGAGTGCATTCCTACATTGCCCAGCAAACGCAAACCGGCGCCAATGCCTACAACACCATCGCGGAGTTCTCCACGCTGCCAAAAATTTTGTCCAAGGCCGGCTACGCATGCGGGCTGGCGGGCAAATGGCATCTGGGAGCCAACCTGCACCCACAGGAAGGCTTCACCTATTGGTTCACCAAGGCGGGCGGACACACGAGCACCTTTTACAACGACGACGCGGTCTGGGACGGAAAAATCTACAAGGAGCCGGGCTACATGACCGAGGTCATCACCGACCACGCGGTCAAATTTCTCGAAAGCAACCACGACAGGCCCTTCTTCCTCTACCTGGCTTACAACGGCCCTTACGGACTGGGCAAGGTCGTCGAAGACGAACATGAAAGCCGCCACAACGCCTACTATGCCGACAAGGAGATGAATTCCTATCCGCGCGCCGAAGTCAGCCCTTGGGCGAGGTCCAACCGCAGCTCCGTCAACAACGTCAAAAGCATGCGCAACTACGCCGCCGCCGTCAGCGGCGTGGACGACGGCGTGGGCCGTGTCATGGAAACCCTCAAGAAGCTGGGCGTGGACAAGAACACGCTGGTCGTGTTCAGCGCCGATCAGGGGCTCAATGCCGGACACAATGGCTACTGGGGCATGGGCGACCATTCGCGCCCGATCAACACGCTTGATGCCACCGTGCGCATCCCGTTGATCTTCCGGCATCCGGAGCAGATTCCCGCGGGCAAAGTGTCCGATCTGGCCAATCATGATTTCCTCCCCACGGTTTTGGAACACTTGGGACTGAAGGAGCAAACGCCCTCTCAACCTCCGCTTCCGGGTCACAGTTTCGCCCCGGTTCTCACCGGCAGGGAGATCAAATGGGACAATGTGATTTTCCACGACTTTGAAAACACCCGCATGATCCGCACGGAGGAATGGAAGCTCACGCTGCGTTACAACAACGGCCCGGATGAACTCTACAACATCAAAAACGACCCGGATGAACGCCGGAACCTGATTCATGTGCCGCAGCACAAGGACGTGAAGGTGCGACTCACCAAACGCCTGGAGGATTTCTTCGCCAAATACGCCGACCCGAAGTACGACCTGTGGAACGGCGGCATCTCCAAGGCCCCGCGCCTGACGCGTTGACTCAAGCCCGCAACAAGCGCACTGAAGCGTTTTAATTAGCTCAAAGGAAAATAAAGCCGTGCCGTATCCCGCCGATTACCACATGCACACGCCGCTCTGTCGGCATGCCTCCGGCGAGCCAACCGAATACGCGGCTCGCGCGGTGGAGATTGGCCTAAGCGAGATTGGCTTCTCCGACCACTCGCCTATGCGCCAGGACGACTTCGACAACTGGCGGATGTTCGCCTTGCAGCTCGATGAATACGTTGAAAAGGTTCGCAAGGCGCAACGCGATTTTCCCGGGCTGACCATCAAGCTCGCCCTGGAGGTGGACTACCTTCCTGGCCACGAGGACTGGATTCGCGAACTGACCGCGCGGCATCCGTGGGATTACTTCATCGGCTCGGTGCATTACGTGTCCGAGACGTGGGATTTCGACAACCCCGCCAAGTTGTCGGAATGGAAAAGCCGCGACCCGTTCGAGGTCTGGTCGGTCTATTTCGAGCGCATGACCATGGCGGCGGAAACCGGCCTGTTTGAAATCATGGGCCACGCCGATCTGGCCAAGAAATTCTGCTTTGTTCCCAAGGAGGATTGCACCCCGCTCTTCACGCGCTTCCTCGATGCCTGCGCCCGGAAAGGCGCTGCCATCGAGCTCAACACCGCCGGACTGCGCAAGGACTGCAAGGAAATCTACCCAAGCAGGCGGATTCTTGAACTGGCCTGCGAACGGCGCGTCCCCATCACCTTCGGCTCCGACGCCCATGCGCCGGGCGAAGTCGGCCTGGACTTCGACAAGGCCGTGCAACTGGCGCGGGACGTCGGCTACACGCATTGCCTGCGGTTTGAGCAACGGCAAGCTCGGGAAATAAAATTTTGCTAATTAGGCACAGTCGGACATTTCAAGTTGGCATCCCAAGCCAATTCAATTCCTAATCTTTTTCAACTGAACGCCTTGTTAATAGTCTTTACCAACGGATAAAAGCCTTTGTAAAAGTCGGCTGTAGGAACTGCTTTGGCCTTAAACTCTGCCAAAAGGAGTTTTTTCAGTTGCGCCTTGGCATTCCTTTGCTCATCAGCAGTTCCACTTGTAGCAGCCTGAACGACACTTGGACATGTTCCATAGACAGAAGTAATGACTGAGTCTGGAAGTAAACCTTCTATGTTTTTCTTCCCAGGTGCATTCACACCAACCCATGCATAGTCCTTATTCTTTTCGAGTCCAAGTCCGTGAAAAACTCGATTTAAGGCGCTCTCCATATCCAAGTCGGCAGTCACGAATATCCTCTTATATGTATTACGAAAAAACTTCAATAAGACTGAATTTTGTAAGTTTCCACAACCATCATATGGAATGATTTGCCCTTCAAATTTGAGTTGGTTCTCGCCATGAGCCACATTACGAAGCAACTCCAAGTATTCTTTATCCGTTTCACCTTCAACCAGCAGCACGGCATTTCCCCCACTGAAAAAAAGGTTTTTCCATGGAGCAAACTCATCACTTGTAAGACCCAAAATTAACCCAAAGGGCTCCATCCATCGGTCGCCTGATGTGTCAACAACCTGAGTTTCACGGAGCTGTCCGTATTCAGTGCTCCGTTTGAGTAGAATGTTTGATGCTGGTTTGCTCTTACTCAGCAGATAAGGGCTGTGTGTTGTTACGATTACTTGAATTTGAAACTCGTCAGCAAGATCTTGAAGTATTCTCCCAAATTCAGCCTGGGCAGATGGGTGCAGAAAACTTTCTGGTTCTTCAATAATAATAATTGGGGTGACTTTTGATGCAGATGCCTCCGATTGGCTAATTTGACGTGCACGGAGCAAAGTCATCAGTATCATTGTTCGGTTTTGTGTACCGCTTCCCCAATCGTCCAATGGAACATCAAGGTGTTTTTGTCCAAGGGTGATATTGTAAGGCAAATAGCTGAGGTCAAAATCTGGGAGAGATAATCCAACACGATACTTTGCTTCGAGCCGTCCGATTAATTCTTCAATTTGTTGCTGATGTTTCCTCGCCACCTTTTTGAGAGTCCGATCAACACTTTTCTTCATCGAATCAAAGTGAGCTTGCGATTCGCCCGATAGTTCACTTAAAAATCCCTGTTTGCCAGACCTCAGGAATCGACCTTCGGTTCGGGTGGAATTGTGAAACAACACTGCTTGGGCAGAGCGCAACGATTTAAGGACTTGTTGAGCATCCAGACCATCAACTTTTCTGCCTTCAACTTCGACTGAAACTTGAGGTTCTGGTTTGTCGCTCAAGTGTACAACTGAAATTTCGCATGTTAAGTTTTCAGGAGGTTTCTCTAAAGACAGTTGCTTATGAATAAATTGAAATAGACCGACATCGAAATCCTGATTGATGCTAATTTTAAAAGAAATCTGTATCGTCCTATCTCCGGTATCGGAATGTTTCCACTTCGGATAGTTATCTTTTACGTTGATATCTTCAATATCCCGATAGAAATACGAATCTCGGTCTCTCATTACGGATCGAATCACCCTCACGACATTCGTTTTCCCGCAATCGTTTGGCCCACAAATTGTAGTATAAGAATGACTAAATTTAAGGTGTATTTTTTCCAATGTCCGATAGTTTCGAATCACTAATTCAGTTATTTTCATGAGAAGTTTAACTATTTTACCGATTTCGATCCCTTCAGCAACGCGTCGAGGATACATTTTGGCGAATGCCCGGCAAGAAGGGTTTTTGTATTAGGGGCTTTTACCAGACAATAAACGCAAAAGTCCAAAGTTAATTGATCAATTCAATTTGCCCCATCTTTGAAAGTCCTTAGCGTTCCGCATTAAAAATGAAAAACAGCCTTTTGTTCTTGGTCGTCCTGCTTCTTTTCATCACCAACGCAGAGCAAGTTTGGTCTTCTACCAACCTGTTCCTTCGCGCCAACCAACTCGGCTATCGCACAGGCGACGCCAAGGTGGCGGTGGCGTTCAGCAACAGTTCATTTATCAATCAATTTCAGTTGGTCGAGGCGCAATCCGGCAAAGAGGCATTTACCGGCACGCACAAGCCGGTGAACGGCGCATGGGGACGGCACAGCCACCACGCCGAATTGGACTTCAGCGAATTCAAGAAACCGGGGAAATATGTCCTGCAAATCGGCGCTTATCGGTCGCTCCCGTTTGAAATCCGCAACAGTGTTTACACGGACCTGCCAGACAAGTTGCTGGAATTCATGCGGCAGCAGCGTTGCGGCTACAACCTCTGGCCCGACGAGGCGTGCCA
>CALJZV010000454.1 GCA_937983475.1 uncultured Verrucomicrobiales bacterium | reverse complement strand
TTTTCAGCGGACAACGACTCAATCATCTTCTCAACGCTTCTCAATGGGCCCCGGCCCATGCGCGTGGCCGTGGGTTTCCTTGATGTCCTGCCGGCGCTCCAGGCGCGAGTTCAATTCGATTGCATCCGTCTCTGGAATGCGAACCCGCGGCTCGCGCGCAATGGTGTCCTTGCCGCCCGCGATGGTGACAAACGGCCCGCCTTCCAATGGAGCCGGGTCGGTGAACGCGGTTTCGGGGGCATGGCTGGGCTTGCCGGCCAGGGGAAAATCCTTGCGCAACGGGAAATAAGGATAGCCATCCCACATCAAAATCCGCCGCAGGTCCGGATGTCCCCGGAACTTGATGCCCATCATGTCGTAGGCTTCGCGCTCGTGCCAGTCGGCGGTGCGCCAGACGGTGCTCACGGTCGGCAGCTCGGATTTTTCCTCGCTGACGTCGGTTTTCAACCGCAAATGGCAGTGATGGCCGTAGCCGTAAAGGTGGTAAACCACCGTCCAGCGGGGGTCATCGCCGTAGTTGTCCACGCTGCTCACGTCCACCAGGTAATCGAAGCCGAGATCTTTTTTGGCAAAGGCGCAGACTTCGGCGATGCGCTCGGCATCGGCCACCTGAACGGTCAATTCGCCGCGAAATTCCACAGGCGCGGAGATCAGCTCCCCGAACCGGGCTTGCAATTTCTGGGCTAATTCGTTGGAGGACATTTTTAATTTACCAAAAGCGAATTAAAAAGGCGGGCTGCGCTTTGCGGGTTGTGTTGGTTGGGCTCATGGTTGTGTGGGGTGCCTCGTTATTGCGTCGCTGCAAACCGGGGCCGCGCCGCCGCCGAGAAACCCGGGCCGGCCAGCGGTTCCCGGGAGACTTTGCCCTGAAGCCGGATCAGGGCGTCCAAAAGCGCCTCCGGACGGGGCGGACACCCCGCAACATAGACGTCCACCGGAATGATGCTGTCCACGCCCTGCAACACCGCGTAGCTGCGGTACATGCCGCCGGTGGAGGCGCAGGCTCCCATGGCGATGACCCATTTTGGCTCGAGCATCTGCTCATAGATACGGCGCACGGCCAGCGCCATTTTGTAGGTGACAGTTCCGGCCACGATCATCACGTCGGATTGACGGGGAGAAAAGCGCATGACCTCGGCGCCAAAGCGGGAGATGTCGAACCGGCTGGCACCTGTGGCCATCAGTTCAATGGCGCAGCAGGCTAGGCCCATGGGCATCGGCCAGAGGGAGTTTTTGCGAAACCAGTTCAGGGCGGCGTCCAGGTTCGTGTGGATGACGTCGCCTTCGATCTTGGAGTTGTAGCCAATTTCGGCGCTGGTTTTCATGGAAAACTCTGCTGTGCTGTTTTTCAGCGAAAACAAATTTAACTAAACAGCGGCGGTTGAGGGACGCAAGCACTTTGTGATTTTTTTCACAAGCTCCCGGTTGCGGTTTTCAAGCCGCCATATTTGCCGCTGGCTTGTAGTTCGCACTGGGGCTATGTTCCGCGCCTTGGCTATGGCGGCAAACGCGACAAAATTCGGTCCCCAACATTTCATCAACCGTGAACTGAGCTGGCTGGAGTTCAACCAGCGGGTGCTTCATGAGGCCTTGGACCGCAAGACTCCCCTTCTGGAGCGGGTGAAGTTTTTTTGCATTTTCAGCAGCAACCTGGACGAGTTTTTTGAAATCCGCGTGGCCGGCCTCAAGCAGCAGCGCGAAAGCGACATCGTGGAGCAGAGTCCCGACGGGCTGACCGCCACCGAAAATCTCCGGGCGATTCACCGGCGAGTCCGCCAGCTTGTGGAGCGGCAATATGCCTGTTGGCGCGACGAACTGACTCCCGCGCTGGCTGAGCATCGCATTAATTTTCTGGAAGTGCCCGACCTGGACCCGGCCGACCGCAAGTGGCTGGAAAACTTTTATTTCACACAGGTGCGACCGGTGCTCACGCCCTTGGGGCTCGATCCGGCGCATCCGTTTCCGCAACTGCTCAACAAGTCGCTGAACTTGATTGTCCAGCTAGAGATCACCGAAGAGGGCGAACCCCGACGGAGACTGGCCATCGTGCAGGTGCCGCGCATTCTCCCCCGATTGGTGCAACTTCCCCGGAATGATTCCCGCCGCGAGTATGTGTTTTTGGGAAAACTGATCGGACATTATCTGGCCGATTTGTTTCCCGGCACCAAACTTCTGGGGCACTGGTTGTTCCGGGTCACGCGCAACAGCGAGCTTTACATCGAGGAGGAGGAAGCGGCCAATTTGCTCCACGCTGTGGAGGCGGAGTTGCACAACCGGCGCAAGGGCGCTGCCGTGCGCCTGGAGGTGGAAAAGGACTGTCCGCTGGACATTCGCGAACTGCTGTTGGAACAGCTCCAACTGGAGGAGGACGACCTTTACGTCATTGACGGCCCATTGAATCCAATTCGGCTCATGGCGTTGTGCGAGGGGGATCATTCGCCCGAATTGAGGGATGCTCCGTTCGTTGCGCCCGCCGCCAAGGCGCTTCGGGACCAAGGCGACCTGTTCGAAGCCATCCGTGAGCGGGATATCCTGTTGCATCATCCCTACGACAATTTCAGCAGCGTCGTGGACTTTCTCCAGCAGGCTGCGAACGACCCCAATGTGCTGGCCATCAAGCAGACCCTCTACCGCACCGGCGGCGACCCGCAGATCGTCGGCGCGCTGATGGACGCGGTGCGAAACGGCAAGCAGGTCACAGCGGTAGTCGAACTCAAGGCGCGCTTTGACGAAGCCAACAACATCCGCTGGGCGCAAAAGCTCGAGCAGGCCGGGGTCCATGTCCTTTACGGGCTGGTTGGCTACAAGATTCACGGGAAAATGTGCCTCGTGGTCCGCAGGGATGAGGACACCATTCGCCGCTACGTTCACTTGAGCACCGGCAATTACAACCCGACGACGTCAAAGATTTACACCGACATCGGGCTGCTGACCTGCCGTCCGGACTTTGGCGAGGACGCCACCAACTTGTTTAATTTGCTGACGGGTGTCTGCCAGTTCCAGGGAATGCGCAAACTACAGGTGGCGCCGTTTGATTTGCACCGCCGCATTTTGGAACTGATCGCCCGCGAAACCGAAAATGCCCGCAAGGGTCTTCCCGCCCGGATCGTTGCCAAGATGAATTCGCTCGTGGACCGGGAAGTCATCCACGCGCTGTACCGCGCTTCGCAGGCCGGGGTGAAAATCGAACTGATTGTCCGCGGCATCTGCTGCCTGCGGCCCAAGCTCAAGGGCATCAGCGAGAACATCACCGTGCGCAGCATCGTGGACCGTTTTTTGGAGCACAGCCGCGTTTTTTATTTTGAAAACGCCTGCCAGCCCGAGCTATTTATCAGCAGCGCGGACTGGATGCCCCGGAACTTTTTCCGCCGCATCGAAGTGGTGTTTCCCATTGAGGACGGCAATCTTCGCCAAGTTATTCTCGATGACATTTTGGCCACCTACCTCGCTGACACCACAAAGGCGTGGCATCTCAATGCCGACGGTTCCTACTCGCGCCCACGGGTGAAGACAGGCCAGCCATCAAGGCGCAGCCAGATGGAATTCGTCCAGCGCGCCACCCGATGCGAAGCGCTTTCCCCCGCCGCCGCGTCCGCGCCCAAGGCGTATCCCAAGGTCAAAGTGTTGCGGCAACCGCCACAAAGGCCGCGCGTCTCCTCCGGAGTGTGATTCGCGCCCTTGATTTCACCGCAAGGTAAATAAAATTCAGTGTTCAGCGTCAAAGGCTGGTGATATTTTCCCTGACCGGTCAATGAACGCGCATTCATTTATTATCGCAGCGGTTTTAACGCTGCTTCCTTTGTATTCTGCCACGGGAACGATGACGCCGGAACAGGTGCGGCAACTTCCGCCTCCCGCCTCACACCCGATTAACTTCACCAAGGAAATCAAGCCCATCCTTGAGGTCAGTTGCGCCAACTGCCACGGGCGCGGCAAAGACAAGGGCGACTTCCGCATCGACAGCCGGGAAACCTTTCTCAAGGGCGGCGATTCGGGACCGGCTGTCGTGCCGGGCAAAAGTCATGAAAGCCTTCTCATCGAGCTGGTCATGGGCTTTGACCCCGATGCCATCATGCCGGCCAAAGGGTCAAAATTAAAACCCGAGCAAATCAGCCTGCTTCGCGCCTGGATCGACCAGGGACTGCCTTGGGACAAGGAGGTCTGGCTCGGCAAGGTCGAAGCCAGGAATCTTCAAGCGCGCAAGCCCGAGGTGCCCGAAGCCAAAAAATGGAAACATCCGGTGGACCGCTTTCTGGATGGCTATTTCAAAACCAATTCGATCCGGTGGCCCCGGCCGGTCGAGGATCGTGTGTTTGCTCGGCGTGTTTACCTGGACCTTATCGGGCTGCTCCCGCCCCCGGAGGAATTGAACGCCTTCCTTGCCGACAAGAGCCCCGACAAGCGCGAGCGCCTTGTGGAAAAACTGCTGTCCGACAATCGCAGTTACGCCGAGCACTGGATGACTTTCTGGAACGACATGCTGCGAAATGATTACAAAGGCACCGGCTACATTGACGGCGGGCGCAAACAGATCACCAAATGGCTTTACTCGGCCCTGTTCGACAACATGCCCTACGACCGGTTCGTTTCCGAGCTGGTGAACCCCAACCCCGAGTCGGAGGGCTTCGCCAAGGGCATCGTCTGGCGCGGGGTGGTCAACTCCAGCCAGACGCCCGAAATGCAGGCGTCGCAGAACATTTCGCAGGTGTTCATGGGCATCAACATGAAGTGCGCCTCCTGCCACGACAGCTTTGTCAACGACTGGACCCTTGCCGACGCCTACGCGCTGGCCAATGTCTACAGCGACGAGCCACTCGAACTGAACGAATGCGACAAGCCTTTGGGGAAAATGGCCGGAATGAAATTCCTCTACTCGGAATTTGGAACCATCGACGCCAAGGCCGCCAAGCCCGAGCGCCTCAAGCAACTGGCCTTCTGCATTACCAACCCGCAAAACGGTCGGCTGCCGCGCACCCTGGTCAACCGCGTGTGGGAACGCTTCTTTGGCCGAGGCCTGGTGGAGCCGGTGGACGACATGGAACAGCCGGCCTGGCATCCGGACTTGCTGGACTGGCTCGCGGAGGATTTTGCGGCCCACAACCACGACGTCCGGCACCTGCTCAAACGCATCGTCACCTCCCGCGCCTACCAATTGCCCGCCGTGAACCTCGGGGAAAATGAAAACCGCTACGTGTTTCGCGGGCCTTCGGTCCGCCGACTCACTGCGGAACAGTTCCGCGATGCGCTCACGGCGTTGACCGGCATTGGCTACGCGACGCCCGATGCCAAGCTGGCGCCGCCGGTTTCCGCCAATGCGCCGGCTGCGCTTCCTGCGCCGGCCAAGTGGATTTGGAGCAACACCAACGCGCCGTCCCAAACCAAGGCCGAAGTCCTTTACTTCCGGAAAAATGTAACCCTGCCCGAACTGCCCGCCGCCGCGAAAATCGTGGTGGTCTGCGACAACCGGTTCAGCCTGTTCATCAATGGCCAGCAGGTCGGCGAAGGCAGCGACTTCAACACGCCCCCGGCCTTCGACATCCGTCCTTTCCTCAAAAAGGGCGACAACCTCATCGCCGTGCGCGCCGTCAATTTTCTGCCAGGCCACAACGAGCCTGAGGACGGCGTTGAGCCGCCTCCGGGCACGGACAACCCCGCAGGCTTGTACATCTACGCCAAGATGAGGGCCAAAATGAAGGGTTCCGAGGTGAACATGGACTTTGCCACCGACGGCTCCTGGATCTTGACGAACCAAAAAACAAGCGGATGGGAACAGCCGTCGTTTGCGGCTGCCAACTGGCAAAAAGCCGTGGAACTGGGCGCGTTCTCGATGCAACCATGGCGGCTGCGAAAAAGTTTGGTTGAAGAACCGCTCTCGGAGGAATCCGTCGGCATGGTGCGGGCGGCGCTCGTCTCGGCGGATCCGCTTCAGGTGGCCCTGGGCAGGCCCAACCGCGAGCAAGTGGTCACCACACGCCCCACTGTGGCCACCACCTTGCAGGCGCTGGAATTAACCAACGGCGACACCGTCAGTGATATTTTCAGGCGCGGCGCCGCCGACCTCGCGGCCCGCACCGAATCCGGTCGCGAACTGGCGCAGCAGGTTTATCTGAAGGCGCTCGGACGCAAGGCCACTTCAACGGAGTTGAAACTGGCCGAGGACATGGTCGGCAAGAAAGCCCAAAGAGAGGGCGTGGAGGATTTGCTCTGGGCAATGGCCATGCTGCCGGAGTTTCAATTGATTTATTGAGAAGTGAAACGTGAAGCGTGAACCACATGAACCCATTTCCAAAATGAATTGAGGCAGAGTTATGAACATCACCACTCAATGGAACCGCCGTGACTTCCTGAAAACCGCCAGCGCGGCCACGCTTGGCGCCCTGGCCGCCGGCTACCCGCGACAAATCACCGCCAGCCCGGCGACTCCTGAGAAAATAAACCCGACCGCCGACACGGTGATCGTGCTCTGGATGGGCGGCGGCATGGCGCACACCGAGACCTTCGATCCCAAGCGCTACGCTCCTTTCGAGAAAGGCATGCCGACTGAGAAAGTTCTGAGCACCTTTCCAGCCATCGACACCGCAGTGGACCACATCAAATTCACGGCCGGGCTCGAGAACATGGCCCGCGTCATGGATCGCGGCACGCTCATCCGCTCCTACACGGCGGGCGATCTGGGGTTCATTCTGCCCTCGCGCCACCAGTATCAATGGCACACCGGCTATGCCCCGCCGCAGACCGTTGCCGCGCCGCACATCGGCTCGGTCATCGCGCGGACGCTGGGGCCCAACAATCCCGCACTGCCGGCGTTCATTGACATCGGCCAGCGCTTTGACCTGGGCGAAGGCGAGGAATTAAAGGCCTTTCACACCGCTGGTTTTTTGGGCAGTGAATACGGCCCGTTCCTCATTCCCAATCCCGAGGAAGCCGTCAAAAGCGTGCGTCCGCCAGAGGGCATGAGCCCGTCGCGCTTCGAAAACCGCGATAAATTTTACAAAAAACTCGTGGCCAAAAGCCCCGTCGGGCAGCTCGGCAGCGATTATCAAAAGGAATCCTTGCTCCGCTCGCTCGACAATGCCCATCGCCTGATGAGTTCGCCCGCGGCCAAGGCATTTGACCTGTCGCTTGAGCCCAAGGAAAGCTACGCCAAATACAGCACAAGCCGGTTCGGACTGGGCTGTTTGCTGGCGCGACGCCTGACCGAGGCCGGGGCGCGCTTCATCGAGCTGACCACCGAATACATTCCCTTCCAATACTGGGACACCCATGAAAACGGGCACACGCGACTGGCGGACTTGAAGCGCATGATTGACGCGCCCATCGCGCAGTTGGTGCTCGATTTGGAGGCGCGCGGCCTGCTCGACCGGACGCTGATCGTGCTGGCGAGCGAGTTCAGCCGCGACGCGCTCGTGGAGGGCAAGCCGGACAAGCCGGTGAAAGGCCAGGTGCCCCAGCCCGACACGATCGACGACATCAAGTTTTACGGCATGCACCGGCACTTCACCGACGCGGGCTGCGTGATGCTTTACGGTGGCGGCATCAAAAAAGGCCATCTTCACGGTGTCACCGCCGATGAGCGTCCCTGCAAAACCATCAAGGACCGCGTTATCATAGAAGACCTGCACGCGACGATTTACCGGGCGATGGGCATTCCGGCGACACTCGCCTACGAGGTGGAGAAACGCCCGTTCTACGTGACCAACGACGGCAAAGGCAAAGCCATCATGGAATTGTTTGGCGCGTAATCTGGCGGCGCAACCGACAACCGAGCCGTTTTATTTTCCATAAACCCGAGGAGCCCTCCAGCCTGCTTGCTGGAAAATAAAGCCGCCCTTAGACTGTCCCCCGCATGGCCAAATGTTTTGTCACCGGCGCCTCCGGATTCATCGGCGCCAATCTGGTCCACGAACTCAACGCCGCCGGGCACGAGGTCAAGGCGCTGGTTCGCGCGGAAAGCGATTTGCGCGGACTGGAAGGCGCCACGTTTGAAGCGGTTTCCGGTGACGTGACCCACCGCAAAAAGCTGGAATCAGCCCTGCGCGGCTGCGACTGGTGTTTTCATGTCGCGGCCAGCTACCACCTGTGGCTCCGGGACTACGCGCCGATGTACGCCGCCAACGTGGACGGCACACGCAATGTGCTGGAGGCCGCCGCCGCCGCAGGTTGCTCGCGCATCGTTTACACCAGCACTGTCGGTTGCATCGGGCTGCCGAAAAACAACAATGGCACCGTGACGCCGACCGATGAGTCAACGCCGGTTTCCGAGGCGCAGATGAGCAACCACTACAAGCTTTCCAAGTGGAAGGCCGAGATGGTGGCGCGGGAGCTGTCGTCCAAGGGGCTTCCAGTCATCATTGTCAATCCGAGCGCGCCCGTCGGGCCGCGTGACGTCAAGCCCACACCCACGGGCAAAGTCATCGTGGACTTTCTCAATCGCCAGATGCCAGCCTATCTCGACACCGGCCTGAACTGGGTGCATGTGCGCGATGTGGCCGTCGGCCACATTCTGGCCGCCGAAAAAGGGCGCGTTGGCGAGCGTTACATTTTGGGCAATGCCGAGGGCAACTGGAACATGAAGGAGGCCTTTGCGGTGCTCGAGGAAATCACCGGCCTTCCAGCACCCAGGTTTCAAGTCCCCTACTCCGTCGCGCTGGCCGCGGCGCATGTGGACGAGCTATTGGCCAAGTTCACCGGAAAACCGCCCAAGGCGCCATTGGCCGGCGTCCGCATGGCCAAATATAAAATGTTCTTCAGCCCGGCCAAGGCCATTGGCGAACTGGGCCTGCCTCAAACGTCCCCGAGGCAGGCGTTGTCCGACGCGGTGGACTGGTTCCGGGCCAACGGGTATTCATAGTGAAATTCACGCTTTGGGTTTTTCGACTAGGAACTGAACGCCCTTGAGGACTGCGACAATCGGGTTGAGGAATACGATCCCGCCGACCAAGGGAGGAATAGCCATCGCCAGCGGCCCCTTCACCGGCTGAATGTGCGCCCACGCCGGAATAAAAAAGCCAAAAACTACAAGGACAATGACTGCGCCCAGAAGGCTTTTCGCCCACTGATTACTTGGCCTGAACACCTCCGCCAGCGCCCTTCCCAAAATCGCCAGCGCGGAGAGCGCCATAAACGCAAAGCAAACGGCGCTGACCGATGACAACGACAGGCTGATGATTCCCGCAACGATGCCCGTGATGAGAAACGCTGCGGAACCGGGTTTGATTTTCATATCTTTCCTTTTGATTTCAACGACATGTTCGATAAGGGAGGTTTTGACAAGGTCCGGCAACAATCGAAGCCAGAGTTTTGCCAGACCGACGGAACGCTCCTCCCGGAAAGCATCCCGACATTGATCGCGGAACAACTGCGTCATCAGGGAGCCGTAGGCATCGCGGTGGATCCTGGGATATGCCCAAAGCAGGTAATGATAGAGTTTCAACGGAACCGTGATCCATCTGGAGTTTGTTTTCATTTTCTCTTAAGCCAGTTTGCCCACCAGCCCTTTGGATCGGGCGATCCTGACCGTCTTCTCGTATCGCTCGACTTCCGCGCGCAGCACGCGCTTGCCCAAGCTGGTCATGCCGTAGTAGCGCCGCCGCTCGTCGTCCAATTCAGGGTCCGGCCTCTCGTCCGACTCCACGATCAGGGCCGAATCCAGAAGCCGCTTGATGGTGCCGTAAAGCGTTCCGGGGCCCATGCGGACCTGTCCGTCGGTTGCTTCGGTGACGCTTTGCATGATCGAGTAGCCGTGTCGGTCCCCATCGGCAAGGGATA
>CALJZV010000453.1 GCA_937983475.1 uncultured Verrucomicrobiales bacterium | reverse complement strand
ATTTGTTGTTGTTTGGAGACCCTTAACGGACGGCGGAGGGAAATAGAGGTAAATTAGCAGTGGGTCAACAAGTTTTGTTAAATTTTTATCCAAATAACGCATCGACCCCTCTTTCCCAAGGCAGGCGAGACGCCTGCCCTACTTTGGGGGCGGGCCGCTTTCAAGGTTGAAGTCAACCGTGGCAATGTCACCCGCCTTGACCTTGGCTTCATTGGGCCGGCCCGGGTGGGATTCAACGGAAACCTTCCACGCGCCCGGTGGCACATCATAGAAGGCGAAACGTCCTGAGGCATCGGTTTGCTGTATTCTGGGAGGCTGGGTTTGCAAGGTCACTCTGGCGTTGTAAACCGGTTGGGTGTCTTTGCTGTTCACTACAGTGCCTTTGACGATGCCGGATGTGGGTTGCTGTTTCCACGGCAACGGCGGGGCGGATGTCCAGGAAGGTTGATGGCGGTCGCGAAGCGTTGAGAAAATGCGATCACGATCCAGCGTTACGGTTGCGGGCGGCTCCGGCTCCAGTTCGGCAAGCAATTCGGCCCGGGCCGTTTCATCGTCGGGCAACAGCACAAAACGCACGGCATCGGCGACGACCACCTGGCGGGCTGCGGCAAAAGCATCGGTCACGCGCACTTCGGCCGGTTGGCCAGGCTCAAAGCGAAAGGTGCCCAGCAGATTCCACTTCGCATCGTTCTGCTGCTGATTGATGGTTCTGGTCGCGACACCCTCGGCATGATGGATTTCGATGGGCGCGGCCACGGCCCGGTTGCGTCCGGCCACATGCCATTCATACACCCCGTACCGGCCCGGCTTGGGAAGGCTCGGCGCAAACCGCACAAAGGCTGAGCCATCGCCCGATCCCTTGTAATAATAATCATCCCCGTGCGCCTCGCCGTAATCGCCAGCCTGCCAATTGCCCGTACCCTCCGCTGCGGTGTTGTCTACGATAAACTCCGCGGTTTTGGCCTTGGGGGGCTTACGGTGTCTTGCCGGAGCCGCAGGCGGAAGCGCCGGGTTGCGGTAGCTGTAAAGCACGGTTCCCGGGAAACCTTTTTGGCGGGCGGAAGCCAGTTGCGCGAGGGTGTTCTCCACCGTGTTCATGTAACTGCCTTGTCCCAGATAAATGGCGCGGTTGCCCTGGTTGGTTGCGGCAAAATCGGCCCGCGGATTAAACACCGCTTTGTTGTCCGGTGAAAAGTCCATAGGAATGGCCACGTCCAGGACGCCCTGCCGCAGCCAGTCCGTCCAGTTGGCGAAGCGGTGGTCGCGCGAGTCGGTGTAGTTGGAGAACACCGCCGCCGACACGACGAGGTTGGATTTCAGTTGCAGCAACTCGGCCGTGCTCCAGCGCAGAAAATCGCCGATCTGCCGTTGCCGCCACAAAATGAACCGTGCATCCGACGGCTCGGGATTTTCAGCCACGTTGAACTCGGCCTTGTAACGCTGGAGCGCAACCGGGTTGTAGCCCGAATCCTGGTTGGGATAGCGCAGGTAATCCCAGTGCAGGCCGTCCACGTCATACCGGCTGACAACGTCGCGGGCGACCGTCAATAGCCAATCGCCGGTTCCCGGATGGCCCGGGTCGAGGTAATAACCATTGCCAACCTGCTTTTGGCCGATGGAATCGCGCGTCAGCAACTCGGGATGCCGGTTGAACACATGCCCCGGCTGCGGTGGCGGCTTGTGCCAGGCCCAGACAAAATAAGCCACCAGCCAGGCGTGAACCTCGATGCGCTTTTCACCCCGATGACATTGCTTGAGCAATTCCGCCAGCGGATCGAATTTTCCCGAAAGTTCCGCGGCGCGCGGCTCGGTGTTGGGCGACTGCGGCGTGTAATAAGCGTCGCCCCGCTTGCGCACCTGCACGAACACGGCGTTGAAATGGTATTTGCGGCAGTGCTCCACCAGTTGGGTGACCTGCTGCGACGTGTGGAGCCCCGGCCCGAAGGCGTCCACCCACAGCCCGCGCACTTCGGAGGCGCGAAGCCAGCCGGCGCCGAGCCAGACCAGAATGAATCCGCAAGCAATGGTTCTCATAGTGAGGGCAGTTGATTTCCATTTGACGCCACAAGAGTCAATGGAAATGCAGTTTTTTTGCGCCTGAATATTTGATGCATGAACGCTCAGACGCTGCGGTGTTGGGGGCGCTGCGGCTGATCTTGCGACACAGCCGCGATCTGAGGAATCACACGGGTGTGGTTATTTTCTGGGTGATCCGGCGAGTCAGACTTCTCAAATCGATGAAGCTTCAGCAAGCCAGTGCATTTGGACCATCCGCTGCGCGGAAGTTGGCTTCCACAAGGACGCTTCTTCCGTAATGTTCCAGGGACAAGTAGGATCCTGGACCTGATCCGCAACCAATAGATAACTTAAGGACCTGTTACCATTCACGCGTCATGAAAATCTGGACAATAATATTTTTTGCAGTGTCGAGCCTCTGCGCAACGGCTGAGCCGCAGGTCTTTTCAGCGTCACGCTCATTTTATTACTCATTCGAAGACGTCAAGGCTTCCGTCAAAACTTACTGCGCGGCGGCCAGGACAAATCATCCAGCCTTTTCGATCGGTGGCACTTGGGATGAGGCAAATCGTTTCGTCCAGAGGTGGATCGATTGCGCCGGAGCGCCACCGGGAGCCTTGACGGGTGAAATTATTGTCACACGAGAGGCTGGCTCGATTACAAGCTCTCGTATTGAGGTGCGCACCAACGCGACCCAACCGCAGGGAGGCGCCCCCGCCGAGCGACGACGCGAGGGAACCAAGAAGGTTTTGGCCGAGATTGTTGCTTTGTTGGAACGCAACGAGTAATGCCAGCCCCGGCCGGGGCGGCCAGCTTATCCGGGATACAGCTATTCCCGATCAGGACATTGCAAATCTTATGGTCCGCGCAGTTCGGTTTATGTCGGCTGGTAGAAAATAAAGGAATGCTTGCTCCTTAACCCTGCGGAATTTTCCACAGGGTTTTTTATTGCGCAGAACGAAGTAAGCTTCCACAAGGAACTCTCGTTTATGACCATATTTCTGATCAGCTGCTTCACAGCCGTCTCGGTTTCTTTTCTGTGTTCCCTTTTGGAAGCCGTTTTGCTGAGTCTAAACAAGATCAAGTTGGAGACGAAAAGCAAGGAAGGGCATCGGCACGCTCCAATTTGGTTGGGGATGAAAAACCGGATCGACCGGCCAATCGCAGCGATTCTGATCTTGAACACCATTGCGCACACGGGCGGTTCGACCGTTGCTGGAGCCGCCTTTGACCAGCTTTATGGCGATCACTGGGTATGGCTGTTTTCGCTTATCTTCACCACTGTGGTCCTGCTCGGAACCGAAATTATTCCCAAGGTGCTTGGTGTCAGCTATTCCGAGCGTTTGGCTCCCATACTTGCCCCAATTCTGGTGGTGATGACGATCGTGCTCCGTCCCATCATTCTAATTACCGACTGGGTTTCCAAACCGTTCAAGAGAGGCGATGAAAAATCGGATATCAGCATTGGTGACCTCAAAACGATCACTGGCATGGCGCGATCAAACCAACTGATCGAAGCAGAACAGGAACAGATCATTCTTAACACCACCAAGCTCAAACACACACCGCTGAAGGAAGCAGTCATTCCGCGCGACCGAATCGTTTTTTTCCATCAACAGAAATCAAACATCGAGAATTACGAAATCGCGGCCACGACTTTGCACACCCGATATCCTGTGAGCAAAGACGGCACGCCCGAAGGAATCTACGGTTATGTCAACTTCAAGGAACTCGTGGCCGCGGCGCCCAGCCGTCGTGAGGTGCAGGTCCCCGCCTTCATTCGTCCCCTCACTCGCTTGAACGAAAACTTAAGCCTGAACGAAGCGCTCCGTTTTCTGCTGTTGAATCGCATGCACATCGTTCTGGTGGAGAATGACCAAAAACAACTGGTCGGAATGGTGACCTTGGAGGATCTTTTGGAAGAGATCATCGGCGACGTCTCTGACGAGTTTGACGCTCCTTCAGACGAATTCATCCAAGTCGCAGAAAACCGGTGGAAAATCGGAGGCGGAGTCCAAATGGGCAAGCTCAGCGCCCTTTTGGGCACAGGGCTGAAGCCGGAGCACGTCAGCTTGACGGAATGGATCAGACTTCAGCTCCACCGGGATTGCCGTTCAGGAGACACAGTTGATGTCGGAAACCTGATGTTTACGGTGATTCAAACGCGACGTCGCAAGGCTCATCGGGTTTTGGTGGAAAAAATCCCCAGTGTCCCGCGAGAGAAAAACATTTAAGAAAGGCTGCTCTCGGGGGGTTTGAGAATGAGGTCAGCCGAAGCCGTCCATATAAAGGGTTTGGGGGCTTTGTTGTGTTCAGCGATGTAACCTTCTTTAATGGGCGAACCCTTGACGAACACAACGCGCGGGGCGGCGGTTCGGTTCGGCGCCTTGTTATGCCTTCTCAATAATGGAAACATACTTCTTGAACAACTCCTCATCCGGTGAAATCCCGTATCGCTTACAATGCTGCTTGATGTATGCGCAAATCTCTTTACCAAGCGCAACAACCTCCGTCGGCAAACGGGATGACAACTCAATCTGGGTGCTCAAAGAGCAAAGGATACCATGTGCGGCATCGCCGTCCTTTTTCCCCTCCTCTTTCAGATAATCGAGTACAGGCGGACGATAATACGCCAATCCTGAGGGAGCCATCCACATGAAATCCTCGGTGAGATAGTGCATCCTTCCGTGAAACATTTTCCGAGCGTCCTCTTGGGTGAGGCCCAAGAAGTGCTCAACAACGCATTCATGATCCAGACCCAGCGGATCCTCTCCTGCCAATTGCCTTTTGCTGGGGAGGCGTGTTGGCATAACTGATCTTTCTTCGAAAATGCGGTGAGGGCTCGTGGGACGAGCTCCTGCGAGTCCCATTTCGTTTCTTCGTAAAGGAGTTTGGGATTCGTGGAACTCATCCCTCCGGGAGTTTTGACACCTTTTCGGAAATTGCAAACGTCAAATGGTCACAAAGTCAAAACGAGTTTATAGTTAATAGGAGGTTTTATGGATTTTATTCGAATTATCATTGCGATTATCCTGCCGCCGCTGGGGGTTTTCCTACAGGTCGGCTTGGGTCCCCAATTCTGGATTAACCTGCTGCTGACCCTCTTGGGTTACATTCCGGGCATTGTACATGCCGTGTACATCATCGCTAAATACCCGAAGGAAATCCCGGCCCATTAACGGCAGACAGAGAGACTGTAAAAATTTTGTTTTCAAGGGGCGAGGAATGCGAAACCCTCAGGGTGCTGCATTTCCCGCGTAACCATGAAAACTAACGCCATGAAACCCATTTTCCGGCCCATCCAGCGTCGCGCCATGTTCAAGGCAGGGCTGGCCATGGGTGGCTTGGCATTGCTGCCTGCGGTGTCGAGCGGGGATCAGAGCCTTTACAAGGCCTCAGCCCGGCGCATCCGGCAATCGGTGGTGCCGTGGTGTTTCCGCCCGATGGGCGTTGAGGAACTGGCGACCCACGCGGCAGCCATGGGCATAGAGTCGGTTGAACTTCCACCGGCGGAACATTGGCCGATGCTGAAAAAAACTGGGGTGGGCTGCGCGCTGGCCTCCAGCCACGGATTTGCCAAGGGGTTTGCCCAGAAAAGCCAGCATGAAGAATGCTTGAAAGTGCTTCGCGAGCGCATCGACCAGGCGGCGGAGGCGGGCGTCCCCAGCGTGATCACCTTCTCCGGATTCCGGCGCGGGTTGTCCACCGAGGAGGGCGTGCGCAACATGGTCGAGGGCTTGAAGAACATTGTCGGCCACGCGGAAAAAAAGAACATCACACTTTGCCTGGAGATGCTCAATTCCCGCGTTGACCAGGAAATGAAGGGACATCCGGATTATTTTCTCGACGACATCGATCTGGGCGTGGAGATCTGCAAGCAGGTCGGCTCGGAGCGGCTCAAGCTGTTGTTTGACATTTACCACGTGCAGATCATGCACGGCGACATCATCACCCGGATCCGCCGGCAGCATCCCTACATCGGCCACTACCACACG
>CALJZV010000452.1 GCA_937983475.1 uncultured Verrucomicrobiales bacterium | reverse complement strand
AGGGCATTGCGCAGGATCATTCGCATTTTCGGGTCCACGGACAAAACCCAGCCTGAGGCGATTGCAGCAGCGTTGACGATCCTGCCGCCGTCGGATCGTTCCCAGTAAATAAACTCGCCGCCCTGAGGCGTCTCCGGCTTCACCTTGCGAAAATAATAATCAAACGCGCTGCCGCCGATGTCCCAGGGAATGACTCCATTCGCGATGCGGAGAATGCCCTCGGGATCTTTCGGCGGCACGGCCCCCTGTGGCGGTGGCTCCTTCATCAAGCCAAGCAATACCGAAGGACGCACATCGGCTTCATGCGCATTGGACCGCGGCATGCCGCCATCGGGCGCCTGGCCGAAAGCATCCCCTTTATTTAGTCCGGTATTTTCCGGGAAATTAAAAAGAAAATGCTCAGGCCGCTCCACGATGTAAGGACCATACATTTTGGGATCGGACGGGTTGTTCCAGCCGATGATGTCCAGTCCAATGAGCTTCCACCCCGGGTAACCGCATTCCCGCAGCAATCCGCCGCGCAAGCCGTCCTGGGAATGCCACGCCTCACCACGTCGTGCGGCGGGCACCTGGTCTCCGGGCGCGTCAACCTTGCGGCATTCGATGACGGTCCCTTCCCGGTTGAAGCTCACCCGCCAGAGCATTGAGTTGCCGGACAAACACAGCACATTGCCGCCTTTCCGGAAATAGCGTTCCAGTCCGTGATACATCGGCAGGGACCAATATTCACTATGTCCGTTGATGATGAGTGTTTTGTAGCCCGACAACATTCCCGGGTCCTGATGAAGATCCAAATCGGTGACCAAATCGTAATCATACCCCTCCTGCTCAAGCCAAATCTGGGCAAACCGTTCAGCCCGGAGCAAGTGACTGTAACCAGTGGGCACGCCGTACAACAAATAAGGATCCGCCGCGATGAAGGGCATGCGAAGCCCCAGTTGGTAACTGCCCTGCCCCGCCGCATGCTTGCGGTAAAATGAAAAGGCGGGCGGATTGCCGTCGGCATTTTGAATTCCCTGCGTGCTGCTGAAGCGGTTCAACTCCGGGCTGCCTTTGACAAAGGCCGTGGCGTTGTAGGCGCGCCACGTGTTGGTGGAGGCCAGCAGAAGTATCGGCGCCTTTTTGCGCCGAGCCGGTTTTTTGACAATGAATGAAATGTGATAAAGGTGCGGTTTGCCGTCCATTTCGTATCGCAATCGTCCCACGTAAAAACCGGACTTGGCGGTCGAGGGAATCCGATAGCCCAGCGTTGCCTTCCACCGGCAGTCGTACAGGTCATCCGACGCAAAGCGCAGTCCATGGCCGCGCGTGGGATCCTTCCTTGGATTATAATCTCCAAAGCGCGGCACCTCGGCCTGAAAGGAAGGACCACCGATCATCCATGTGGCGTGGTTGATAATGCGACCGGGACGGTTTTGCGCTGACACGTCCGCGACCACGTCGCCCTGCTCCTCGGAAAAAGTCCAGCATCCCAGCACGTCTCTGCCAGAGGCCCGCTTGAGTCCCTTCTCCTCAAAGCGCCGTTTTATTTCCTCCGCACTCAAGGCGCGGTTGTAGATCACCGGCATGGCCAAATCACCGTCGAGAAAGTTGGCCGCCCCGTCAAATTCGCCATAAGCCGCCAGGCGCAGCGGCGCGAGCCCGCCTTGAGCCGGTCCCGCATAGTTGCCGCGCGCCACCGACTTGCCGTTGAGCCAGAGAATTTTCTCAGCTCCATCCCAGGTTGCCACCACATGCGCCCATTGGCTTGCCTTCATTGACTTTGCGGATGACGACAACACATTTTGTTTCCGGTAAGAGCCGCCGTCCCCCAGATAAAATGAAACCCCGCCGTCGTTGTTCAGGAACAACCCGAACCCGCATTCGTTGCTGTAATTGTATTGAGTTACCAGCCCGGCCCAGGCGTTGATTTTCCAAGGGCGCACCCAGCACTCCAGAGTCAGGGCCTTGAGCGGTTGCCGGATGTTTTTCTCAACATGAATGTACGACCCGGGATGAATCGGCTGCGTGCCCGCCGGAGCCTCCGGAAACTCAAACAGCACCGTGTCGCTTTTCGGGTTGTCCACCTCGTGGCCGAGACGGCAAATGGAAAACCGGTAAGGGACGGTGCTGCTAATGTGAAATCCAATAGGCTGGCCCGCCTCCACGCTTTGCGCGGCGTACCCATGGACGCCCGGAACAATTTGCTGGCGGTGTGGCGGCAGGAATAATTTCTTCGAACTCTGCGCGGTGGCCATGGGTGGCAGCAACGCCATTCCCGTCACGCCAGCCGCTGAATGCTTCAGGAAATCCCGACGGTTAATTTTGGACATGCGCGCATCTTTTCAACTCAACCGCCGAAATCAATTCCGGAAATAGCAAGTGACACCATCAACCCAGCTGCGCCCAGACGATTCCATGCTCCAGAACCTTCACTTGAGTCCTTGAATAGAGCCAGCGGAGAAAAGAGAGAGACGCATGCTGCCCAGCGGGTTGGGACACGGCCGCAGCTCCGCAGGCAACTCCCCAACGCAGCCACTCCCATGGCTTGGCACCCTCAGTTATTTGCCATGTTGCCCCGGCCAGCATGGCGTCCCCTGCTCCCACCGTGTTTGTGACTGTCACTTTTGGGGAGTCTGCCTGAAAGCACTGCTGCTCCCGCGCATTCAACAGCAGAGCACCGTCGGCCCCTCGAGACACCATAACCCATCCGGCAGTTTCCACAGACATTTGAATCGCAGCATCAACAACGGCTTTCTCCGTGCACAACGGCTTTCCCGCCCATCCAGCCAATTCGTGGACGTTGGGCTTGACCAAAAATGGCCTTGCCGCGAGCCCTGAAGACAAAGCCAGGCCGTCGCCGTCGAGCACGGGTTT
>CALJZV010000451.1 GCA_937983475.1 uncultured Verrucomicrobiales bacterium | reverse complement strand
CGAGCCGGTTACCATTGAAAAAAAATAAAAAAACCGCGAATAATCGTCGCTGGCCCGAATCAAGGGGTAGAAGCGGGTGATTTGGAGTAGGGGTCTCGGAATTCCACTTCGGCAAAGCCCAATTGAGTGAACAGGTTTGTCAATTGCGCCCGCGCCCGCTCCTCGGCGTCCCGAAGTATGCCCGAATAGCGAGCCGAACGCCGGATGTCGTCCACGGCTTGGCTTCGCGCGTTTTGCTCGAGGTCCTTGTCAAACTGACGAAGCATGCCGGTGCTGCGCTCCAGGATTTGCGTGCGCTTGTCATCCAGATACACGTCGGTGATGAGCGGTGGAGGCAGTTTGAGAATGATTTTGTTTTCTGATAACTCGATATCCTCGGGCTGCATGGTGCTTAAGTCCACGCCTGCCTTGACGACGCCGTGCGCAATCAGCACCACGCGGCTTTCGCCATACCACTTGAAGTCTTCAAGTCGAACAACCTTTTCCATGACGTATTTCACGGTGACCAGTTGGGAAAGTGTCTGCACCTGGCGCAAGATGGTCGCGGTGTTGTGAATTTGAGGTGGCTGCGGCGGTGGGGCGGCCTTGCGCAACACGCTGCCCAGGAAAAAACCAAATCCCAGGATGCATAAGAGAACCATTAACGTGATCAGCAACCGAATGCCTCGCATGAGCCGAATTTAGTCCCAAGCCTATCCCGAGACACGCAAAAAACTTTGAGTTCCCGCAAGGGCGGTGATTTAGTTCCGCCATGAGCAACCGATTCACAGGACAGTTTCCGGCGTATCGACCGCGGCGTTTGCGCCAGTCATCGGCCATGCGTCGTTTGGCGCGAGAAACCCGCCTGAACGCCGATCAACTGGTGCTTCCGTTTTTTGTGCGGCCCGGCAAGAACATTCGCCAGCCCGTGGCCTCGATGCCTGGAGTGTTTCAATTATCCACCGACCAATTGCTCGTGGAGGCGGAAAAAGCCCATGCTCTTGGAGTGCCAGCGGTATTGCTCTTCGGCATTCCGGAGTCCAAGGATGAAAAAGCCTCAGGCGCCTACGCGGCAAAAGGAATCGTCCAGCAGGCCGTGCGCGCCCTCAAAAAAGCGCTGCCGGAATTGATGATCTTCACCGATGTCTGCCTGTGTGAATACATGAATCACGGGCATTGCGGCCTTGTGGAAAAATCAACGGGCCAAGTCCGGAACGACCCATCGCTGGCCTTGCTGGCGCGCACCGCCGTGAGCCACGCTGAGGCCGGCGCCGACCTGATTGCGCCCAGCGACATGATGGACGGGCGCATTGCGGCCATTCGCCAGGCGCTCGACAGCAAGGGGTTTTCAGAAACGCCTATCATGTCGTATGCCGCGAAGTACGCCTCGGCCTTTTATGGGCCATTCAGGGACGCGGCCGAATCGGCGCCACAGTTTGGTGATCGTCGCAGTTATCAGATGGATTCGGCCAATGCCGAGGAAGCGTTGCGCGAGGTGGCACTGGACATTACCGAGGGCGCGGACATTGTGATGGTGAAACCCGCGCTGGCGTACTTGGACATTATTCACCGCGTCAAAGCCGAGTTTGGGTATCCCACCGCCGCATATGCGGTCAGTGGCGAATATGCCATGATCAAGGCCGCAGCGCAGAAGGGTTGGATAGACGAGCGGGCGGTCACGATGGAAAGCCTGTTGGCCATGCGCCGCGCGGGCGCGGATATTTTGATCACCTATGCCGCTGCCGATGTGGCGAAGTGGCTAATGGAGGGTTAACGACGCTCAAAAAACTCAGGGCGTCGGGCCTATGTCGGCCTGAAAGAAAATGAAATAGAAAATAATGCCGAAAATGATCACGCCGGCGATGATGGCGCCGATAATGAACATTCTTGTGCCCTTGTTGCTTTTCTTTGAAAACGGCGAATTTTTCTCGAACGCCACAGGGCGGGTTCCCTCCAGGTCGCTCAAGCTGACGCCGGTTTGAGCCGGGCGCGGATCAATCGCCTTTTTCGGGGGCGGCGTTGCCGGAGCGGTTGGGGTTGCTGCTGGCGCGGTTTGCTGACCTGCAGGGGTGGCCTGGGCTTGGTGTTGCCCGTTCTCAAGGCGCAGCTCTACTTGGCCGAGGCGAATGGTTTGGCCGGGTTGTATGACCATTTCATGGGCGACCTGCTTGGCGTTGACGTAGGTGCGGTTGGTGGAATTGAGGTCCTTGATGAAGATTTAGATTAAGCGAAGGAGAATTTCGCAATGGTGGCTGGAAACGGATTGTTCCGGGATTTGAAACACGTTGTCCTCAAGGCGTCCGACCGTGGTCAACACGGTCGCCAATTCGTGTGTCTGCCCTGCCAATCCCGCACTGAGAACAACAAGTTTGGCCATATCGTCAACGGATTATCTTCAGGAACATTTTCAAGTCAAACCCTAAGCCTTTTCAATCATCTTCCGGAACTCGGCGAACAGGGGCGTTGAATCATGCGGACCGGGCGAGGCCTCAGGGTGATATTGAACGCAAAAAATGGGCCTGGTCTTGTGATGCATGCCTTCGACGGTCTGGTCATTGAGATTGATCCGGTCCACTGCGACATCCGACGGCAAGGATTTGGGATCGACCGCGAACCCGTGGTTCTGGGAGGTGATTTCCACCTTGCCGGTGTTGAGGTCCTTGACCGGCTGATTGCCGCCCCGATGGCCGAACTTGAGCTTAAACGTCTTTCCACCGAAGGCCTGCCCCAGAATCTGGTGCCCCAAACAGATGCCGAAGATCGGCACTCCACTCTGGACCAATTCCCGAGCGGCCTGCACCGCGTAGCCGAGCGCGGCAGGGTCGCCCGGGCCGTTGGACAGGAATATGCCCGCTGGCTTGTACTTCAACGCTTCCGAGGCGGGAGTGGTCGCCGGGACCACTTGCACCTTGAAGCCCTGCTGCCGCAATCGGCGCAGGATGTTGTATTTCATCCCAAAATCATAGGCGACGATCGGAATATCGGCTGCGGGCAGCGGAGCGCGGACCTGCCGGGCATTCACAACTGCGTTGCCCTGAACCAATGAAAAAGCCGCGCTCTGGCGGTCTTTCTCGTCCCACAGGAAGGCCTCCTTGTGGGTGACTTCCTTGACGTAGTCCATGCCAACCAAGCCTGGCCAGTTTTTGGCCCGCTCAATGGCTTCCGCATCGGAAACCGCCTCGGTGGAAATAAACCCTTTCAACGCGCCGCGCACTCTCAGTTTTTTGGTCAGCGCCCGGGTGTCCACAGCCTGAATGCCGGGAATGCCGTCCTTCTCCAGATATTCCGACAGATTGTAATCCGCGCGCCAGTTGCTCACCACGGGGGAAAGTTCGCGGATGACAAACCCGGCCGCGTGTGGCCGCCAGGATTCCACGTCCTGCTCATTGACGCCGTAATTGCCAATGAGCGGGTAGGTCATGGTGACGATCTGGCCCTTGTAGGAGGGATCGGTCAGGATTTCCTGGTAACCGGTCATCGAGGTGTTGAAGCAAACCTCGCCGCAGGCGCTGGCGGGTGCGCCAAAGCCTTGCCCATGAAAAATTGAGCCGTCCTCCAGTGCTAAAATCGCTTTCATGAAAGTAAAACTGCGCGCGATGCTAGGGCACAACGCGGAGGGGTCAAGTGTGAACGAAAAAAAAGCGCGGCGCGAAGCCGCGCTGAAGCTCGATATTGACGGGGGCTAAACGGCGTCACGATTTCTTCCGAATCCTTTCCAGCTCGGCAATGAACGCCTTGGGCCCGCCTTTCATATAGCCCAGCTCGCCGACCTGCTTGCCGCTGCTGTTCAGCACGATGATCGTGGGGTAGCCCCGGATGTTATATTTTTTGGCCAGTTCCTGGTTGGCCTTTTTGACTTCCGGGCTCTGCTTCTTGCTGCGCGGAAAATCCACTTCC
>CALJZV010000450.1 GCA_937983475.1 uncultured Verrucomicrobiales bacterium | reverse complement strand
GGCCAATTGAGCTGCAGCATCAGCGGCTTGGCGAATTCCTCAAAGGTGTCCGAAAGAATGATGACCTGGGTGAGCGTCCGCAGTTCGTCGAGAAATTCCCGGGCGCCGTCCAGCAGCTTGAGGCAGCCGATGACCTGCTGGATGTCGGAGAGCTTGAGGCCGTTTTCGTCGAGAATCTTGAGCCGCCCGCGCATCAGCACGTCGTAGTCGGGAATGTCCCGGGTGGTCAGGCGCAAATTCTCGATGCCGGTTTTCTCAGCGACGGCAATCCAGATTTCGGGGGTCAAAACCCCTTCCATGTCCAAGGTGACGATTGACTGCTTCACGCGGAATAGTTTCGCAAAGTTTCCCCTGATGTCGAGTGCGGCTTCAGCATGGGATGGTTCAAGGGCGCATCTCACTTTATTGCGATTGGGGAGCGCGACCGTCTCGGGCGCATCCAACCGGCGTCTTCGCCGGTTGGCTCAAGCGTTTGCGCCAGGTAGAAGCAGGTGGTTTGCTCGGGGATTTTGGATGTGGCCCGCGAGGACGCGAGCCACTGCGGGCAAAACATTCAGCGTTCCAAACCATTGACCGGCCCTCATCTTCAGGGGGCAGCCTCTTTAAAATCCCCGGCATTTTGGAGTGCGGCTGTGTTGCAGGTCGGCCGCAGCCATGTTGCTGTTGTCCTGAACTCACCCGTTGTTTTCATTTGGCTCCTGCGATTGCCTGTTCATGGAGGGACAGGTTCTATGAGCGCCAAATTCTTTCATCGAAATGAAAATGTGAGACTCGCGGAGCTCGTCCTCCGCGTTTATGGCCGGAGGGGCGAGTTATACGAGCCCCAAGCTTTTCGCCGCAGAAATGAAATGGGACTCGCGGGAGCTCGTCCCTCCGGGAAATTTTGTCCGCGACGTGGAAATCCCTTTTTATGGAACCAAAATTCCGCGATCTGCGCTGCGGACAAGTTTTGCGGAAACAAAATTCCGTGTTCTGCGTGGAAAACTTTATTTTGGGAGCCAAAACTTTGTCCGCCACGTGGAAAAGTTTTTTTTGTAAACCGAAATTGGGTCGTTTTCACGGGATGGCTCGTTGCAAGCATTCTGAAATCAACAATTTGCCGGTTTTATGTCTCCCCGGCCTCGAAAAGCGGCTTTACCGAAGGATTAGACTTTCAGTGTGTGAATGCGCCGGGTGTGATTATTTCCGGGTGATACGACTCGTTCTCCCCAAGATTCGAGCGCGCTCAAACTTGCGGTTGCAATTTGACCGCTTCCTTCGACTATTTCGGGCATGGAAACCAACTTGCCACCGTTGCAACCGGGCACGCTTTACCTGGTGGCCACGCCCATCGGCAACCTGGAGGACATCACCCTGCGCGCCTTGCGCGTGCTCAAGGAATGCACGGTGGTGGCCGCCGAAGACACGCGCCGCTCCGGCCAACTGCTGCGACACTTCGGCATTTCCAAGCCGCTGTTGAGCTACTTTCAGTTCAATGAGGCCCGCCGCAGCGAGGAAATACTCCAACGCCTGCAACGCGGCGAAACCGTGGCTTTGGTGACCGACGCCGGCACGCCGGGCATCAGCGATCCGGGCGAGCGCGTCGTGAATGCCGCGGTGAGGGCCGGCCTGCGCGTTGAAGCGGTTCCCGGCCCGTGTGCTTTGGTCGCAGCCCTCACCGCGAGCGGGATGCCCACCGAGGAGTTTCATTTCATCGGCTTCCTGCCGCACAAATCCGGGCAACGAAAACGTCGTCTGGAGGAACTGAAACAGATTCCCGGGACGCTGGTGCTCTACGAGTCGCCTTACCGGATTGAAAAACTGCTGGCGGAGCTTCAGGAGCTTTATCCAGAACGAACCGTGGTGCTCGCGCGGGAACTGACCAAAAGATATGAGGAATTCGTGCGCGGCAAACCCGACGAACTGATCGAGCAACTCCGGAACCGCTCCATCAAAGGCGAGTTCGTCGTGATGATCAGCCCCGAATTGCCCCATGAAAAAGCGGTTTGATGTGCTGGGCCTGGGAGCCGTGGCCGTGGATGAGTTGATCCTGGCCGAGCAGTATCCCCTGCCCGATTCCAAGGCCAGAGTTCTGCGCGTGCTGCGCCAATGCGGCGGCTTGACCGGCACAGCGCTGATCGCCGCGTCCCGGCTGGGAGCCAAATGCGCCTACGCCGGCATGCTGGGAACCGATGACCTGTCGCAATTTGCCCTTGGCGAATTAAAGCGTGAGGGCGTGAACCTCCGTTATCTCAAGCGCCATTCCGAGGCCGCTCCACCGCATTCCTTCATCATCGTGGATGCCCGACGCCAGACCCGGAATGTCTTTTCCCATCGGCCACCGAAAGGCGGCCCGGTTCCCAACTGGCCATCAAAAGCCGTGATCCTCTCCAGCCGCGTCCTGCTGGTGGATCATTTCGGGGACATCGGAGCCACTTTGCGCGCCGCGCGAATCGCCCGGGACCACAGCATCCCGGTCGTCGCGGATTTTGAACGGGAATCGGGCCCTGAATTTCCCCGACTGCTTGAGATGACCGACCACCTGATTCTTTCGGCAACATTTGCCGCAACGCTGACGGGAGAATCCAGCCCGCGGCGATCGGTGGAAAAACTGTGGGCAACCGCACAGCGAAGCCTGGTGGCCGTCACGGCTGGCAAGCGGGGCTGCTGGTTTCGGGCCACGGAAGGTTCCCGCATCGTTCACCAGCCCGCCTTCGAGGTGCAAACCGTGGACACCACCGGATGCGGAGACGTGTTTCACGGCGCTTACGCCGCCGCGCTCGCAAAGGGATTCGCCATTAAGGAGTGCATTCGGCGCGCGGCAGCGGCAGCCGCGTTAAAGGCCGCGCGGTTCGGCACCCAAGACGGCATTCCCACCGCAACCGAACTGCTTCATTTTCTTCGTAGCAAATAAACCGCTTCAAAACCGCTCAGGCCATCACCGCTTCGGAGGGCGACGGCTCGGAAACCCGTTCCAGGATTTCCCCGGCCAGGCGTTCCTTGCCGGTGCGCACGGCCACATCCCCCAGCGAGACAATTCCGACCAGGCGCTTTTGATCGTTGAGCACGGGCAGTCGTCGCACTTGTTTTTCCTCCATCAACGAGGCCGCCTCCTTGATGTTCTGGTCCTCGAAGCAACAGAACACTTCGGCGGTCATGCACTGGCGCACCTTGGCGGTGGTGGGATTCCAACCCTCGGCGATGGCCCTGATGACGATGTCCCTGTCCGTGATGGTGCCCAAGAGTTGTTCGCCGTCGCACACCGGCAGCAGGCCGATGTTCAGGTCGCGCATTTTCCGGGCGGCCTGGGCAAGCGTGTCATCGGGGCGAATCACCTCCGGGTCGGGCGTCTCGATATCCTTGACCTTCATAGTTCCTCCTTGTTCAGCACAAGGCGAAGCGTCATCGCCGCGCCTCGGCAATTCGGTGGCCGGACTCCCTGGCATGGAGCGAGTAGCCGACCTTTTCCTCCACGGAAGCGATATTTCGCCGGAGCTTGTCCCGCTCGCCGGCGTCGTCCTCAATCCGGATGGACGTAATCACGTGCGAGGAGCTCTCGCGCATCCGGTCATGGCAGCGGCGGATCACCTCCAACACCTCGTCCCATTCGCCTTCGATGCACGTCCCGGAGGGCGTCAATTGATAAGGCAATTGAGAGGCGTCAATGATCTTGATCACCTCGGCAATGGAGCGGCTCAGGTGCGTGCCCTCACCCAGTGGAATCACAGTCAATTCAAACAACATGGCGCGCTCCTTGGCTATTTGGTCCGGGAACGGGCGGGCTTGCGGCTCGGCTTGGAGCGCCTGGCGGGAGCGGATTTGCCCGTCCTGCTCCGGGGCGTCTTGACGGCCGCCTTTTTGTTGCCTCGCTTGGCCGGGCTCCCCTTGGACGCCTTGGACTTTGCCGGGGCGCTGCGGCCCGTGGTTTTCTTGCGGGTCGATGACTTCGCCTTGGACGGCGTGCTCACCGACAGAGACGTCTGACGCCAGGACTTGCTTGCACTACCCGATGAGGATTTCTTGTTCCGCAGGGCGCGGTTTAACTGGGACAACCTCCGGGACCGTTCGGTTCGATTTTGTTCAGCCATAATTTAAGCTCCTGTTTGTGATTGGAGACTATGGCACTAACACATTTCAGGAAGTAATGCGCAATCCGCAGGCTGCCTGATTGGCGCATGGGGATAAGCATGTCTCCTGCAAGGGAAGCGTTCAGACAGCTTGGCGGAATCCAAACCCGTGCCAGGGCGTGGCTTCAAAATAGGAAAGGGTGCTGCGGGAGCTGATTCTGGTTGCTGGCAAGGCGGCGAACCTGAGCATGTCTGAAATGACCTGTGAAGGTGAGTCAACGACGCCAGCGGGCAAAAGCGGCCCCGCCCGGAGGGTTGACGCGCAAAAGAGGCGCTGGCTTCGTTGCTCGTCGGTCACAGGTCCATGAAGGACATGTTCCCTCCTCGCGTCTTGCCATCACCTCTTTTGCGCGTCAACAGCACCCTTTCCTATTTTGAAGACACGCCCTAGACTCCCGGGCATATATGAAACTTGAGGCCTTGCACGTTGGCATGAAAATCCGCCATCCCCAATATGGGGTGGGCACCGTCAAATCCGTGTCGGAACACGCCGCGGACATCCGCTTTGAAGATCAGTTGCGCACCATTTCCCCGGAGCACAGCGAGATTGAGCCCGCCGAGCCCCAGGCGGAAATCACCGGCATCAGCGTGCCGCTGGCCACGGTGATCGCGGAAACGGTTCACCGGCTGGCCAGGGAATTGAAGATCGAGCGCGGCGAACTGGAAACCGTGGAGCAACTGGCCAGCCGCTGGCGCAACGGAACGCTGGTGCTCAAACCGGCGGACGCCTCGCTCCAGCCCAAGGACGTGCCGCTGGAAACCTTCTTCCACAAAATTGTCATGATGCGGAACAACCTTCGCGTGCTGGAGCAGAAGATCAACGGCCACGCGCAGTTGACCGATTCGGAAAAATTCGACATGCAGCAGTACATCTCCCGCTGCTACGGCTCCATGACGACCTTCAACCTATTGTTCAAGCACGAGGACGACCAATTCAAGTCCAAGGGCTGATTCGCCTCAAAAGCGCCTTCTGAGAAATGAAGCGGCTGATAATTTTCCTTAAGGCGCCGCGCGCGGGTCTGGTCAAGACGCGGCTGGCGCAGTCCATTGGCCCCGAGGCCGCCCTCGCTGCCTATAAGAAGCTGGTCTTGATATTGCTGAAAAACCTCAAGCCGCTACACGACGTGGAATTGCGGTTTGCACCCGATGACGCCCAAAAGGACATTCGCCCATGGATTCGCAAAGGCTGGAAGTCAGCCCCGCAAGGCCACGGGGACCTTGGTGTCCGTCTGAAAAAAGCGCTCAAGGAAAGTTTCGACGCGGGCTGCGGCAAGGTCGTCATCATTGGGTCGGATTGCCCGGAAGTTACAGAAGAGGATATTCAAGCGGCCTGGAAAGCGCTGGATGACCATGAACTGGTGCTGGGGCCGGCGGCTGATGGCGGTTACTGGCTTATTGGCATGACCAAATATTATCCGCTGCTTTTGGAGGGCATTCCCTGGAGCACGGAGTCGGTCTTTGCAGAAACCTTTCTCCGGGCGGAAAAACTTGGCCTGCGCATCGCGCTCCTGCGCACGCTGACCGACATTGACACTTTTGAAGACTGGGAGCGGTTCCGCGGAGGCGATCAGGTCGTGGCAAGCAAATGAAGCACCAAGGCTGCGGCGGATGCAATGGCCATCAGGCCGCCGGGCATGAACTTCTTGCTCTTGGCAAAGCGCATTCCAAAGAACACCAAAAGGAATCCCAACAGCACATCCGCCACCCGGGGCGCGGTGATGACGTTGGCCGCGCACAGGGAAAGCGGAATGGCAAAGGCCACCGACGCGATGATGGAGGCCTTGCTTTTGGCCATGAGAAATCCCACCAGGCCGCCGGCCACCAGCAATCCAACGTAAATCCACAAAATCACGCTCGCGCTCACAACTTCATTTTCCTTTCAGTCAATTAAAACCGCATTTCAGGGGTTATTTATACTTTACGCCGCAACCATACGGCTTGGTATCGGCCTCGGAAACAGACTTTCCGTCCAGCAGGCTTTCCACCGTTTCTCGCACGTAATTGCGCGCCAAACGCGGATCGCCGGAGGTGGCGGCCCTGTTGTCAATGGCGCCTTGGTAAACCAGTTTGCCCTCCTTGTCTATGACATACATGTGCGGCGTGGTTCGCATGCCATAGGCGCGCCCCATTGCGCCGTCGCTGTCGTCAATCCAGGCCGACGCCTTGATGTTCAGTCGCTCCATTTCCTGCCGGGCGGCGGATGAATCGCGGTAGCTTTTGTGTCCGCGATGCACGGAGTTGACCAGCAACCACACGACCTCCTTGCCGGTGGCCCACGCCTGCAACTCCTGCATGGCGCCGGAATCGTAATGCCGGGCCACATACGGACAATCGTAGTTGTAGGATTCCAGCACGACAATTTTGCCCTTGTAGTCTGAGAGCTTATGAACGCGCCCGGAGATGTCCTTGCCGCTGAATTCCGGCGCGGACGCGCCCGAGTCCACTTTGGCGCAGGCCACGTTGGCCGCCAAAAGAAGCGATGCGAGATACGCGAATTGTTTTTTCATATAGCCTTTCATTTGGTCATGAGAAAATGAAACACCTCAATATCGCCCACCACAGGCGCTGAATCACCCTTACTTTCCCTGGGCGCGGCTCAAGGCGTCAACCAACATGCCGGGTGTCAGCGCCTCGGGCAGCACCTCAGGCGGCAGTGTCTTGTCGCTGGGATATACCACCACCAGAGGCACGCCCGCCCTTCCGAACCGGGCCAACTCGTCATGAATCTCGGGCGGGAAATGAGTGAAGTCCGCGAGGAACGCCACTGCCTTCACTTCGTTCATTTTGCTGATGACCGACGCGCTTTCAAAAGCGGGCTTAACGATGGCATTGCACGTGATGCACCATTTTGCGGTGAAATCCACCACCACGGGCCGCCCCAGTTCGCGCGCCTCGGCCACAGCCTTCACGCTCCAGGGCTGCCAGTTGTATCCTTTGGGAGCGTTGGCCAATTCTGAACCGCCCGCGGCCTCGGCCTTCACCGGCGTCCGCCAGTCCAACTGTCCTTCCAGCACGCCGAAATAGCCGAACGTCAGCAAGAGGCCCGTCACCGTCAGCGCAACGCCCCGGCGCTTGGCGCCCCGTTGATAAAACTCGCCAAAGACCCACGCCGCCAGCGCGACAATCAACAGGAAAATTCCCAGCCACCATGAACGATCGCCATAATGAATCGAAACCAGGCTGAACAGCCAGAGTCCCGCAGCCAGCATCGGAAATCCCATGCCGACCTTGAACCGCTCCATCCAGGGGCCGGGCTTGGGCAAATATCTCAACCAGCCCGGACGGAAACTCAGCACGATGTAAGGAGAGGCAAGCCCCACGCCGACCACCAGCATCATGGCGACAATCACCACCGGCGGTTGCGCGA
>CALJZV010000449.1 GCA_937983475.1 uncultured Verrucomicrobiales bacterium | reverse complement strand
TCAATTGACGCTGGTGTTGGAGAGCCTTGCCGGGGTTCCATGGCCTTTTCCTGGCGACACCAACCGGCTTGCCGGGACTAATCTCTTTCCAAGCTTCACGATTTATCGTGGATGGGATACCGATGCGGGACCAGGAGGCGTGGATCAGGATCATACGTTTAATAATCGTGGAAACATTGAGTGGGCTGAAGACGTGACTTACCTCGACCATCTCGACAACTCGACGGAGCATAGCGCCTCGCGCACATGGCTGCTTCCGCGCGGAAAATATACCATCAACCTGGGGGGCAACTCTCCTGTAACAGTCGCAGAAGGCCGACAGGGTTATCGCGCCACGTTTTCAACGCAGCCAGTTCCTCTCCTTGAATCAAGCAAAGTTGGAGACAGGCTGCAACTCCGTTGGTCGGCTGCCAACAGCGACTATCAACTCTTTGAGGCACTTTCACCAAATGGGCCTTGGACTCCAATCGGCACCAACGTGGTCATGGGGCACGGTTGGTTTAACAATAACCCTCTTATTGGAGCCGGAAACCGGTTTTATCGATTGGAAAAGTAGCGGGACCAAACCGGTTTTGTTTCGCAGAAGGCTCAGGAGTTTTCCCGAACACTCTTGTTTCAGTTATTACAAGAGAGCATTGAGCGTGCTTGGGCTGATTACCTCAGAATCGCCCAGAGCAAAATGGCCGAGGCGGTTCCATCCATGGTAGGCTCGTTGGTGGAATAATCCTTGAAGTCGTCGTGGTAAACCGCCCGCTCGTCCTGAAAGGCCGCCAGCGGGTCCGGTTCAGTGATGCTCACGCCCTTGAGGCTTTTGAAAATCCGCTCGTAAACCGGGCCATCCACCAGGCCGCCGCGAACAGTCGTGTTCATCAGCTTGACGCAGAACAGGTGCGTGTCCTTGGGGTATTGCTGCCCGATGTCGGTGAACATGGTGTAGCCCCATGGGTTGGTGCCCAAAAGCCAGTCGCGCTGTTGCGCGGTGAATTTTTCAAAACGGTTGTCGCCGGTCATTCGCTCATACAACAGGCATTGAGTGGCCAAGGCCGTGGTGAGATTGTTGGAGCACCAGATGAAGGGCACGCCGATGCGGAATGGATTTTTCTGCCCGCGCGCAAGGCATTGCTCGATGCCTTCACGGTAATAGCCGGCCAGACGTTCCTTGAACTTTTTATCCACCAGGTTGTAGAGCCGAAAATGGCCGACGTTCATGAAGGGGTAATACTGGTAATGCTTGGTCTGCTCGTGAGGCATCCAGGTGTCATTGGACGCCAGCACGACAAATTCTTTGGCGTCTTGGAGGTATTGTTTGTCGCCGGTCGCGCGGTAGAGTTCCACCGCGCCCCATTCCATGTCGTCGGCCCAGGTCGTCTCCTCGTAACGATAGGGTGCCTTGTAGGAATTGCCTTGTTGCACACCCTTTTGTGCTTTGCCAAGCGCGTACACTTCCTTGCCGGCCTTGAGGCATTGCTCGGCGAAGATGCTCATCCGCGGGTCGTCCTTCCAGATTTGCCACGCCAGCCCCATCGCGGCGGCGTAACGCCCGGCGAGATTGGCGACGCCGGTGTAATCGCGCTTGTATTGCTGCAATCCCTGCGGTTTGCCATTGGCAAAATAAACCACGCGCTCCTTGCCGGGACCCCAGCCGTAATCCACGTGTTCATTTTGCGGCAGCCGCCATCCGGCGTGATCGCGGTCGTCGGCTATCTGGTGGTAAAGCTGGTCGGGGGCGGGATGCAGCTTGAGCATCCAGTCCAAACCCCACTTGGCTTCGTCCAGAATATCGGCGATGCCGTTGGCACCGGGCTGGCCCAGGGCGTTGACCTTGTCCGCAAAAAAGGGCGCGGTAGTGATGGCGTGCCGGTGGTTCATTTTCGACGCGGGAGCCGCATGAGGCCGGGCGGCTCTGGCGGACTGCGATTCAACGTGAAGTTGATAGGCCAGCAGCAGTTGCGCGGTGGCGTTTCCGGAAGTCAGGAGATATTTCAACTGGTCGCCCGCGTCGTGCCAGCCCCCGGAACAGGGCAAATAAGTTCCGTCTGGCACCGGGCCAAAAGCCGTCCGTCCATCGAAAGGATGGCACACCGCGTCGAGCCAGGGATTGTAGCCACAGCGCTGTTGTCGCATGAATTCGAGCATCTGGTCGGGCAGGTCCGCGTAAACGCTGTTGCGGATTTCGAACGGGAGTGAGCGGGCGGCGCCAACCTGGAGGAAATATTTCCCTGACTTTTTAAATTCGCTGAAGTCCAGTTCGGCATGGTTTGTGTGCTGTCCCCACGCGCCCTTCACCGGCCTGGCCGCTCCCGCAAAGGAAATCTTGCCGCTTTGCGCCTCGATTAACTGAAACTGATTGGCAAATGAACGGTCACTGAACGCCACGGCGACCTTGGCGTCGCCCGTGCGATAACCGAGTTGGTTGGCGCGGATGAATAATGGAGTGGATGTCGAGCCGCGCGCTGTGTGCAGAATGCAGATGGGCACTAACAGTGTGAAAAGAAGGATATAATTTATCATTTTTCTAGAGAATTATGATATTCATATTCACTTTTAAAAATCTTTCAATTTGTTAGTACTCCGCAGGCCATGCGGAAAGATAACGAGATATCCCATAGCGGAGTAAGTGGCGATCAACGAGACAAAGCCGTCCGCCTTTTCACTTACCTAAAAGAAGTTTGTCAGCTTCGCTTCGTTGTGGTGCGAGATTGTCGCAATTATGAGCAACTTCTTTGGTTTCACGGCATTCCGCACGAACCTGAGTGCTTCTGCATCGCATGGAACGGGCCGACGGAAGCGAATGAATCGTGGATTGAAGTGCGTCGCAGTCCAGAGCCGCCATGTCCTCCCGCTCCTCCTGTCTGCAAAGATTGGATAAGTCCGACAGATTTAGTGAACAGCGCTCAGGCACCATCGTTGCGCGACCGGATACTCGCGCCGATGCGCGTGGACGAGCCGCCCAGCTACATTGAGCTTTCAGCGAAGCCAGATGTTCAAGCGCGGTGGCAGGAATATGTGACGACAAAGTGGGAAGCGTGGGCAAAAGCGCATCGGCGGTGGAAAAGCGTCCAACAGGTTTATGGGAATCTGTTCAGTATCTACCAGCAGCAGAAAAGACTTGGCGAATCTTTTGAACTTCGGGTTGGACTCGGTTTGTTGAGCTGGCAAACACCTGACGGCGAGCGGATTTATCGCCATATTCTTGCTGGCCAAGCCAACATCAGCTTCGACGCGATCCGTGGCGTCATTTCGGTTTCGGCAGCCGCCGAAGGACTAAAGCTGACACTTGAGCATGACATGCTCGACCCCGGCCAACTTCCCGCGCCGGAGCAGCATGAGGCAGTCGAAGATGGTGTGCAGGCAAACGCCGAGACGCCATGGGATCAGAATTTGATTGAGCCGCTTCTTCGCCGATGGGTTCACGCCATGAACGAACGCGGGCGTTACGACAATTCGCTGCAACCGCCAGCTTCTGCAAGCTCTGTCCCGCAAGTTACGTTTGCGCCCGCTCTGATTCTTCGCCGTCGCACTGCGCGAACGCTTGTCAAACTTCTCGAAGACATCTCCAAGAACTTAAAGAATGACGGCAAGATTCCTTTCGGTGTCCAGCGTCTTTGCCAAATCGTGGATGACGTTGTTCCCGATGCTGACGACGAACCAGCGCAGACCCCAACGACTAAGCAGCCCGCAGACACGGCGACCTATTTTCCTCTACCCGCCAATGAGGAGCAGCGAAAGATTGCGGAGAGATTGAGCACAGGCAGGGGTGTTTTGGTTCAAGGCCCGCCCGGAACGGGAAAAAGTCACACGATTGCCAACCTGATTTGTCACTTGCTGGCGAAGGGCAAGCGCGTGTTGGTCACGAGCCAAACACCGCGCGCCCTCAAAGTCCTCCAAGACAAAATTCCACAGGAACTTTCCGCGCTTTGTGTGAGCATCTTAGGCAACGACACTGGCGCGCTTAAGAACATGGAGAACTCCGTGCTCGGCATCACACAGCGCCACCATGATTGGGAAGCCGGCGGAAAGGAACGCAATGCGCAGAACATACACCGGCTTGAGGAACGCCTGCTAACGGGACGCAAGCGTCTTGCAGAAATTGAAACGCGGTTGCGTCAATTGCGAGAGATTGAAACTTATCGTCATTCAATCGCTGGCGGCGCATTTCAAGGCACTGCGGCGCACATTGCGCAGAAGCTCGTCTCTGAACGCGAACACTTTGGTTGGCTGCCTGACTCAATAAACGAAAAACAAGAATTGCCATTGCCTGCCGCGTCGTTCCTGACAGCTCTCCATCTTCAGCGTAATCTTCCGCCTGCCCGCTTCGTTGAACTGGGTCGCCCGTTCGTTGCGATTAACGAGCTTCCTGATGTAGAGGCGTTCGTTCGCATTGCTAAGGACGAGCGAGCGGCAAAAGAAGTTTGCCAGTCGCACTCCGCACGCGAAGCAAGCCCGGCTTACAAAGCTCTCGTTCGCTGTGGCAGAGACGAGCGCGGCGTTGCACTTGAGAAACTACAAGCCTTGCAAACA
>CALJZV010000448.1 GCA_937983475.1 uncultured Verrucomicrobiales bacterium | reverse complement strand
GATCAACCCAATCAGGCTGTAGCTGACACCGCCTGTGGGAGCGCCGGGTATTCCCGTGGCCCTGGCCCGATGGCGGGCCACGTATTCCTCGACGTATAGCAGGTTCTTTTCTCCGGCGCGCTGGACGACTTTGAGCAGGTTGTCCATGCTGGAGACTTCTTCAAGCTGCTCTTTGACGAACCAGGAGAGCATGTTGTGGGAGATGTGGTCCGATTCCTTGATGGCCAGCTCCACGAGGTCATTGATTTTTTTCGTGACCTCCTTTTCCTGGTCCAAAGACAACTTCACGGCATCCTCGACGGTCTTGAACTCCGATTTGGGCGCCTTGATTGCGGGGATGCCGACGCGTCCGCCCGCTTCGTTGATGTAATTGACAAAGCGCATGGCATGATCCCGCTCCTCGTTGGCCTGTTTGTAGAAGTGATCGGCCAGGCAGGTCAGCCCCTCGCCGGCAAAGTGCGACGCGATGGCGACGTATTGCAGTGAGGCGGCAAATTCGTAGCCGATTTGCTCATTGATGGCGGCGTTCATTTTCTTGCTGATCAACATAAAATATCCTTCGGTAAAAGATTCCTGTTTTTTCTAATATACCACCAATCCCGGCGTTATTACGACCTTGGCGACCGGGAATGCAAAGGTTTAAATGCGTTCGCGATGTTTCTTGAATTTCAAAACATCACCAAGCGATTTCCCGGTGTGCTGGCACTGGAGGGGGTCAGCTTTGGAATCAAAGATGGCTCCTGCCATGCGCTGATTGGCGAGAACGGAGCGGGCAAAAGCACCTTGGGCAAGATTCTTGCCGGGGTGTACGTGCCTGACCACGGTCACATTTTGCTGGAAGGGAAGGAAATTCATCCCGCCAATCCATTGGCCGCCCGGAAGCTGGGCATCGCCATGGTGCATCAGGAGTTGGCCTTTTGCCCGAACCTTACCGTGGCCGAAAACCTGTGCCTTGGCGATCTGCCGCGGCGAATGGGCTTTTTGAACCGCCGCGAAATGAACCGGCGTGCCCGCGCCATGCTTGAGGAAATTGGCGCCGGCCTCAATGTCGAGGAGCCCATCGGCAATCTGTCCACCGGCCAGGAGCAACTGGTCCAGATCGCCGCAGCGCTGGGCGTGAACGCCCGGGTCATCGTCATGGATGAGCCGACCAGTTCCCTGTCGACGGGCGAAAGCGAGCATCTGTTTGAACTGATGGCGAAGTTGAAGGCTCGGGGCATCACGATCATTTACGTGTCGCACCTGAGGGAGGAGATTTTCCGGTTGTGCGACGTGATCACCGTGTTGCGGGACGGGCGTCATGTGGAAACGGGAAGCGTTTCGGAAACGACACCGGAGCGGCTCATTCACCAGATGGTCGGGCGGGACGTGGTGTTCCAGGAGCCCAAGCATCTTTTGCGGGAGCCGGGCAAGGAATTGCTGCGGGTGGAGAACCTCAGTTCGCCGGGGAAATTTGCCGATGTGAGCTTTGCGCTGCGGGAAGGAGAAATTCTTGGTTTCGCCGGGCTGGTGGGCGCGGGGCGCAGTGAAGTTGCGCAGGCGATTTTCGGCATGGATGCCCAGGCGAGCGGCAGAGTGTTCATCCATGGAGAGGAACAGTCGCGGCGCGACGTGCAGGCCGCCTTGAGCGCCGGGTTGGGCTTGTTGCCAGAGGACCGCAAGCGCATGGGGCTGGTGTTGGGCATGAATTGCCGCGAAAACATGTCACTGGCCTTGCTCAGTGCCCCGGAAACCCGGCGCAACGGTTTAGAAAATATAACCGAGCCGGAGAACTCTCCGTCTCGCCTGACGCGCCTTGGCTTTGTGGTCGGTCGCGAGGAGACGAAACTGGCGCAGCATTATGCCGACCGGCTTCGGGTGAAAACCCCGTCCCTGGAGGCGCTGGTGGCCGGATTGAGCGGCGGCAACCAGCAGAAGATCGCGCTGGCAAAATGGCTGGCTCGCGAGTGCGATATTTTGATCGTGGACGAGCCGACGCGCGGCGTGGACGTGGGGGCCAAGGCGGAGATACACCAGTTGCTCGATGAGTTGGCGTGCAACGGTCTGGGGATCATTGTCATTTCCTCCGAGCTGCCCGAGGTCATGAACCTGTCGCGGCGGATTCTGGTCATGCGCGAGGGCAGCCTCGTGGGCGAGCTTTCGCGCGAAGAATTTTCCCAGGCCAGCCTCATGCGCCTGATGGCCGGATTGAAGGGCGGGAACTAAGATTTTGTCGGGAGCGATTGAAAGGGGTGGGCAACAGGCAGGACGCGGCGCAGGAAGAGTCCTGTTTGCTGGAAAAATCGTGGTTTCATTTTCAAAACAGCATTTCTCTCTCACCCTGACCCTCTCCCGCTGGGAGAGGGAATGTCATAGGCTTTCGGGCATTTTCCTCGCCACATTCCATGCACCCGATTTTGCCGCTGCGTTTGCGTCATGGGAGCATCGCGCTTATTTTTTCCAAGGAGGTGGGTATGAAATACGAGATTGAATATTCCCCGGCCAAACGTGCCGGCAACCGGACGGAATGCTACTCGACGGACGACCCTGTCGCTTGCGAGTCTTTTTTGGAGGAATTGCTGGAAAAGGAGGCCAGGATTCATCGGATATCGCACTTGGGCCAGGACTTGGACCAGCATGACTTTGACCAGATGATTCGCACCGCCGTTGGCATGATGGCGGCGCAGCACGTCTGGAAATCT
>CALJZV010000447.1 GCA_937983475.1 uncultured Verrucomicrobiales bacterium | reverse complement strand
GGCGCTCGACGACATCGGCTACAACGGCTGGGCCATTGCTGAACCGGCTTATGCCCAGCCCGCCATCGATTTGGAGGGGCTGAAAAATGTCTCCCAGAGGATGGATAAAATATTCGCCAGCTAAACCAGCCTTTGATTCGTGAATGCCTCTCCTGCCTCCTTGCGGCGCCGCCGCGGGTTTATAAAAGCCTCCGCGCTGGCAACTGGAGCGGTGGCGTCGGCGCCGTTCCTATTATCCCGCGGTGCGCGCGCGGAAATCAATGGCTCAACTCTGAAAGTGGGTTTGATCGGCTGCGGCGGGCGCGGGACCGGCGCCGCGTCCCAGGCGTTGCGCGCTGATCCCAATGTCGTCCTCACCGCAATGGGCGATGTCTTTGAAGACCGCCTGCAGAAAAGCCTTTCCCAACTCAAGGACGACAAGGAAATCGCCGCCAAGGTGGCGGTGGACGCGGATCATGTCTTCACCGGACTGGAAGCGTACCAACAAGTAATTAAAAGTGGCATTGACGTGGTGCTGCTCGCCACGCCGCCGGGGTTTCGCCCTTTGCACCTCGCGGCCGCCGTGGCCGCCGGCAAGCACGTCTTCTGCGAAAAGCCAATGGCGGTGGACGGTCCGGGCGTGCGCTCGGTGATGGCGTCGGTTGCCGAGGCGAAGCGAAAAAAACTGGCCATCGTGGCCGGGTTTGTCTCGCGATACGGTATGCCCGAACGGTCGTTGATGGCGCGAGTGCACGACGGCGACATTGGCGACATCGTCAGCCTCTACAACGCCTACAACGGCGGCACGCTCTGGAATTTTCCTCGAAAGCCCGATTGGACTGATCTGCAATACCAGTTGCGAAACTGGTATTACTTCACCTGGCTTTCGGGCGACCACATCGTCGAGCAGGCGATTCACAGCATTGACAAAATGCAATGGGCCATGCGCGAGACGCCGCCGCTCAAGGCTGTGGCCCATGGCGGGCGGCAGGCCCGCAACGAGGCGGAGTTCGGCCAGATTTTCGATCATTTCAGCGTCGTTTACGAATACCCAAACGGCGTCCGCGCCTTTCATTACTGCCGTCAGATGGCCGGATGTGCCAACGGATTGGTGGATGAATTTGTCGGGACGAAAGGCATCGCGCGCATTGTTCCCTTTGGCGCAAAGGAAATTAAAGGCTCAGTCAACTGGCGCTATTCCGGGCCGACGCCCAATTTTTTCCAGGTTGAGCACGACGAATTGTTTGCCAGTATCCGCGCTGGAAAACCGATCAACGACGGCGATTTCATGGCCCGGAGCACGCTTGTCGGCATCATGGGGCGCATGGCCGCTTACACAGGACAGGAAATCACGTGGGACATGGCGCTGAATTCTCAGGAAAACCTCGCGCCTGAAACGCTGGACTGGAACATGAAACTGCCCGAGCCAGCCGTTGCGATGCCCGGAAAAACGCGTTTTGTTTGAATTGCAATCGCTTTTACGAGGCGATCAGCGGCGGAATGGGGCATCCCAGCGTGTCGGCGATGGCGCGCAGCAATTCGCTTTCGACAAAATGAACCACGCCGTCGGCGGCCACAGTTTCGGCGCAGGCATCCAGCAGGACTTTTTTACACTGCGGCGCAATAGTCGTTAGTTGATTCAAGGCGTGATCCAGCGCGGCCAAAGTGCATTCCTTGGCGTCCAGCAACGTCACGGTGATGGACGAATTTAGTTTGCCAGCCCCGGCCCGGAACGCGGCAATGGCATCGGTGTCGTCCGAATGGCCCAGCCTGGCCAGCAGCGACAGCAGGACCGAACATTCGGTTTCCAATCCGTGGAGGGTGTGACGGGTAATCGCGGGAATCGGCATGCGCCTGAAGTGCGGCTCCAGATGATGGAAAAGCATTTTTTGCAGCGCGTATTCAAACAGGTTTACCTTGCGGTCAAATGCAACCAGCGCTTTCAGATTGCGCGAAAAGGACTCGTGTTGTTGAGCCGATAGCCGGCGCAGCGCGGGCAGGGCCATTTCCACCACTGGAAGACGCTGCCCTTTTTCCAGCGATGCGGTGGCCGGCAATAATTTCATTGCCTGCCATATGGCTGGA
>CALJZV010000446.1 GCA_937983475.1 uncultured Verrucomicrobiales bacterium | reverse complement strand
GATGCGGGCAGTTCATGGCTTTGAGGTAGTATTTTTCGTGTTTCAAATGTCGGAACGTGACGGCATCTGCGAACATTTTCTTAATTGCCGTGTCGGTTAAGCTCTCCCGAATTTGAGCAGGAATTTTTTCGAGCGCAGCAAAGAATTCACTCTCACTAACCGGCTTCTTCTTGAATTCGCGATAAATCTGCTCAAATGTCTTTACGAGCGATTCTTCAAAAGCTTCGGTTTTCTCCGTTATATCTTTGAGAGCTGCCTTATCCTTTTCTTCTTCACCCAATTCCATCGGTGGAAACATGGAGTCAGCGTAATACGGTAAGTGGCCTGAAGTCTTGTACATCTTCTCTTTCGCCAGATGCGGCGTGCGCACCCTCACGTAACCGGCCTGAAACTCCGTTTCTTTGGCAAGCTTCTCCAATTCTTCCACCAACACCGTTCCTTTCGGCAACCAGAGCGGCATGCCCGGGCCGACGATGGCGAATAGACCCATTTCCGCGCCAATCTTGCGGTGGTCGCGCTTCTTCGCCTCCTCCAGCATCGTGAAGTAAGCTTCCATTTCGGTCTTGTTCTTGAACGCGGTGCCGTAGATGCGCTGAAGCTGCGGATTCTTTTCGTCGCCTTTGTAGTAGGCGCTGGCGACGGTCGTGAGCCTGAACGCGCCGATGTTGCCCGTCCGCATCACGTGCGGCCCGGCGCAGAGATCGATGAAATCGCCGTTCTTGTAATACGAAATCGCTTCGCCCTCGGGAATCTGCTTGAGCAGATCGAGCTTGAAGACGCTGGGGTTGCCCGGGCGTTCAGCAAGGCCGCCGAGGCGTCCGCTTTCGGCGTCCTGGATCGCCTGTTCGCGCGTGACGGTGAGCTTTTCAAAGACGCTGTTCGCCTTGATCTCCTTCTTCATCTCCTCCTCGATGCGCGGGAAATCCTCCGGCGTAATGCGGTGCGAGAGCTGGCAGTCGTAGTAAAAACCGTTTTCGACCGGCGGCCCGTAGGCGAATTGCGCGTCGGGCCAGATGCGGAGGATGGCCGTGGCCATGACATGGGCGCACGAGTGGCGGATGCGCTCCAACTCGGTCATCTTCGCGCGGTCATCGAGCGTTTTGCGTTCTTTAGCTTCGGGTTGAGCCGGTTGACTTGGCTGCTGCTGTTTTTCGTCGGGCATAAATGCTCTAATTGTTTGAACAACAAAGGCGCAAAGGCGCGAAGGATAGGAATTTTTCTTCTCTTCGTGTCTTTGTTGTTCATTTCCAGAAACAAAAACGCCTCGACGTTCTGTATCGAGGCGTTTGGCGTCCACGGGTTGTCCGCAGACGCTAAAAAGTCGTTGTTGTTGTCATTTCCACCGCGATTGGCATGGCTGGAAATTAAGGGGCAAGGGAGGCCCTTTGCAAATGCTATTTCTGGAACGCCACATAAGCGGGGTCGTTCCCGGTGATTTCCATCCACAAGGCCCGCAGGCTGACCTTGCGTTTCGCCTGGCGGCTGACCCATTCCACGGCGACCTGGCCATTCTGGGGCCGGAACCGGATGCCCCAGATCGGGTCAAATGCCTCGCTGGAAAGCGAATAGCGCATGTCGCCAATGATCGTTTCATCGGAGGGCGAGCGGGCAACCCAGCCGTCGGAAAACCACGCAAACCGCTCAAAACCGCGAGTCAGGCGGTTGCCCTCGGTTTCAAGCGGCGAAAGATCCTCGGCTGTGGCCAAGGGCAGCGCGTTTCCCTCGCGGACGGCAGCACCAGTAAACCAGCCCACGCGGATGCGGTCGCTGTATATTTTGCCATCGGTCAAATAAAGGGTGCGCCAGACCAGGTTATTGGCCAGCGTGGGCATGATTTCGGAGCGCTCGATGGCGTGTCCGCGTTGCCGGGCCAGTTCCGACTGCACCCGGGCGCACCGGGCCTTTTGAATGCCGCCCAGCGTCAGATAAGCGCACCCGAAGATCAAACCGGCCACGGCCCAGTTCTTCTGCCGTCTGGCCAGCCCGATCCAAAGCGATATTCCCAGCGTCAACGTGAACACCGGATCAATGATCGAGATCAGATCCCAACCGACCCGCTGGTTGGTCATCGGCCAGAACACCTGCGTGCCATAGGTCGTGCTGGCATCGAGCAGGCAGTGGCTCAAATACGCGACGAAGGAGCAGGCCCAGAAGCGCCTCCAATCGTGCCGGAACCGATGTCGCATGATCCACGGCAGCGCGGCAATCAACGCACCGACAATGGCAAACGCAAAGGAATGGGTGAAATACCGGTGATACTCCACATACAGCAGCGGGTCCTCCTTGCTGCTGATGAAGTTGTCAACATCCGGCGTCAGGCCCGCCAGCGCGCCCACGGCGGCAGCGCGGCGGCCAAGTCGCCTGCCGAACAGCGCATAGGACACTGTGGCGCCCAGCACAACATGGGAGAGCGGATCCATCGTTTTATTTTACCCAAAGGTTGTCCCGCAAGCCGGCGTTGCGGCAAACCGGGCTTTTCAAATTCATATTCAGGCCGTTACCATCGCCTCCCTCGTTATGAAACACAATTTTAACAAACCCCATGAGCCCAACCGCCGGCATTTTTTGAAAACCTCGGGAGCGGCGCTCGGGCTGGCCGGACTTGGCACGCTCGGTTCGACCTCCGAAGCTTCGGCAAAGGGCGTTTCCACCAAACCGCTCATTTCCAAGGGCGATGTCATTTTGTTCCAGGGCGACTCCATCACCGATGCCGGAAGGAACCGGGGCGTCGGCGAAACTCCCAACCATCAGCCCGCGCTGGGGAATGGCTACGCCTGGCTGGCGGCAGCGCAACTGCTGGTGGGCCGGCCCCAGGATGGCCTGAAAATTTTCAACCGCGGCATCGGCGGTCACAAGGTGTTTCAGCTTGCGGATCGTTGGGAGGCTGATTGCCTCGACCTCAAGCCAGACGTGCTGAGCATTTTGATTGGGGTGAATGACCTCTGGCACACGCTCGAGCCAAAAATCGGCTACAACGGCACGGTGGGCATCTACGAAAGCGACTATCATGCGCTGGTCGAACGCACGCTCAAGGCGCTGCCAAAGGTAAACCTGGTGATCTGCGAACCGTTCGTGCTGCGATGCGGCGCGGTGACGGATCGATGGTTTCCCGAATTTGACCGCTACCGCGCTGCCGCAAAGCGCGTGGCCGAGAAGCATCGCGCCACTTTCGTTCCCTTTCAGTCGCTGTTTGACGAGGCAATCAATTATGCGCCGCCGGAATCCGCGCTGATGGCCAGTTTTTGGCTGAGGACGGTTGATGGAAAACGGTGAGCGGAGTCCTGCCTTATTTTTTCCAGCCCGGTCCCCGGACGAACCGGCCGGGCTTGGCGCCGGTGTGATTGCCGTCCTTAATCACCTGGACACCGTTGACAAAGACATGATGGACGCCGGTGGCGTACTGGTGCGGTTTTTCAAACGTGGCGTGGTCTATAATTTTCTCCGGGTCAAATATAACCACGTCGGCGTAATAGCCGGGCCTGAGCGCGCCGCGCTGGCTCAGGCGAAAGGTTTGCGCCGGAAAGGTCGTGAGCCGATGAATGGCCGCCTCCAGCGGAATCAGTTTTTCCTCGCGAACATACTTGCCCAAAAGCCGCGCGAAATTGCCGTAGGCGCGCGGATGCGGGTTGGACTTGAGGAACAGCCCCTCGGTGGTGTAGGCGCCCGCGTCCGAGCAAAAACTCACCCACGGCAGTTTTACCTCCTTGCGCACGTTCTCCTCAGACATCAGAAAATAAACCGCGCCAACGCGGCTGCCGTCCTCAACGACCAAATCCATGGCTGTCTCAATGGGAGAGGTGCCGCGCAGTTGGGCGACCTCGGCAAGCGTGTTGCCGGTGAGCGGCTTGAGCGCGTCGTTCTTGAAGCCGACGAGAATGATTTTTTCCGGTGAACCGGCGGCCAAATAAAAGTTTTCCCACTCGTCGGACGGGGTGGAAATTTCCTGAACCAGCCGCTGGCGAACGGCAGGGTCCTGTAGGCGCTCGGCCCACTTGGCAAGGCCGCCTTCGCGAACCCAAGGCGGCATCATGGCGTCCAGGCCGGTTGCGCCAGCGGTGTAAAGATACATATCGGCGGTGATTTTCAGGCCGGCGGCCCGGGCGTCCTCGATTTTCTTGATGGCGTCGTCGAGCTTGGGCCAGTTGGGCGCGCCGGCGGCCTTCAAGTGATACACCTGGGCGCGGATGTTGGCCTCGCGGGCAACGGTGAGCAGTTCATCCAGCGCTTCCAGAAAGCGGTTGCCCTCGCTGCGCAGATGAGAGGTGTAAAGCCCACCATATTTTGCCGCAACCCTGGCCAACTCGACAATTTCGTCGGTCTTGGCATAAATCCCCGGCGCGTAAATGAGCGCGGTGCTGACGCCCAACGCGCCTTCCTCCATAGCGCGCGCGACCAGTTGCCGCATACGCTCCAGTTCCTGTGGCGTTGGTTCGCGGTTTTCCTGGCCGATCTCGTGTTGCCGCACCGTGGCCGCGCCAACAAAGGAGGCGACGTTGCAGGAGACCCCGCGCCGTTCCAGGTAGGAAAGAAATTCGCCCAGCGTGGTCCACTCGATGTCGTACTTGATGTCGCCTTGTTCCTCGGCCATTTCCTTTTTCATCGAGTCATTGAGGGGACCCATGGACTCGCCTTCGCCAAAGACATTCAGCGTGACGCCCTGCCGCAGGTCGCTCTGGCCGCGTCCGTCGTAAATGAGGCGCTCGGCGGCCCAGCTCAGGGTGTTGATGAAGCCTGGCGCGACGGCCAACCCTTTTGCGTCGATTTCGGACTTGGCGGTGCTGTTTTTCAAATTCCCCATGGCGGCGATTTCGTCGCCAAGGATGGCCAGGTCGCCGACAAATGGCGGGTTGCCGCTGCCGTCGTAGAGTGTGCCATTGCGGATGATAAGATCATATTCCAACGCGGGTTTTTCGGCGGAGCAGGAGACGAGCAGCGCGCTGGCCAGGGCCAACGTGGCGGAAAGAAAGTGCAGTTTCATTTTGTGATCAACGAGGCGACGCGAACGGTTCAATTATTCAACGGCGCAGGCGGCGTCATCAAGCAGCGGATTAACGAGGGGAACAAGCTTTTTTGTCGGGACGCCCCAATGTGCCCGTAAATGTTGGCGGAAGGGGTGGGATTCGAAGCCAAGGGCGTTGACTTCGTTCTGGTGCGCGAATGTGCGTCCTATGCCCACCAATAAAGGGGAAAATGCGGATATTAAATTGTCGTCAAGTTGAGGCCGTCACGCACCAAAATGCACTTTATGACGGAAACTTTGTACCCAATTGTACCCAAAATCCTGGCCACCAGCCAAGGACAGGGGGGGCGGGGGGGGTGTTTTGAATGGCAGGGGTGCCGGATTGGACATCGA
>CALJZV010000445.1 GCA_937983475.1 uncultured Verrucomicrobiales bacterium | reverse complement strand
GGATGGCCGCCTTGCGCGCATAGGCCGGGTCGCCGGTGAACACATAAGCCGCCGAGAGGTTCTGAAAGCCGACCCGAACCAGCCGTTTAAATTGGCCATAGACCAAATAAGCCCCGATGAAGCGCCAGCGGTTTTCGCCCTCGACATAGCCCTGCCCGTCGTCCACGCCGAAAAGGTGCAACGGGTCGGCCGGGTCGGGATGCTCCGCGTTGAATAAAAGCGACCGGTCGGCGCGTTGCGGGTTGAACACGCCGTGGTCATCAAGGCCGGAACGGTAGAACGCGCCGAAGTCGTTCTTGGGAAAAAACGCCTCGCACTGCGGGCAGCGCACTTTCCAGCGATGCTCTTTGGGTTCGATTTTCCACTCGTACATCGGCACGGACTTTTTGCAGGCCGGGCAATGGCCGTTGGACCAGACCATCCATGAGCGGGGCAGGGTGGCCCCGAACATCAGGCCCCATAATTCCTCGTCGGATAATGCGCGCCAGAAGGCCGCGTTCTCCCTGGCTTTTGCGAGAATCCGGTCGCGGTCGGGATGCTTCTCCAGATTGGCGCGGATGGTCTCAAGGCGGTTGGTGGTGAAGAAGGCGCTTTGTTTCTTCAGGGGAACCGCGTCTGCGGAAACCCAAATGGCCGTCGTGGCAAACCAAACTGACAGGAAAATATAGCGCATGAGTCGGGCGAATGTTGGGTGCGCAAAAACAAAGGAGCAAGCGTCGAATTGGACGCCTGCTCCCTTGCGTGACAATAGTTCCTCAACAACTCACCGCACCACGCGGGCCCCGCCGCCACCGACGAGCTTTTCCACTTCGGCCAGCGTGGCCATTGAGGTGTCGCCGGGCGTGGTCATCGCCAGCGCGCCGTGGGCTGCGCCGTATTCGACGGCCTTGGCCGGGTCGCCGGTCTTCATCAGGCCATAAATCAATCCCGAGGCAAAGCTGTCGCCGCCGCCCACGCGGTCGAGGATCATCAGGTCCTCGCGGTTTGTGGCTTCGTAAAATTGGCCTCCGGCACAGCAGATGGCGCCCCAGTCATTGACTGTGGCCGACTTCACGGCTCGCAACGTGGTGGCAACCACCTTGAAGTTGGAGAATTCCTTCACGACTTTCTCGATCATTTTTTTGAAGGCCGTGACGTCAATGTGCGATATGTTCTCATCCACGCCCTCGACTTCGAAGCCGAGGCATGCGGTGAAATCCTCCTCGTTGCCGATCATTACGTCCACGTAACGGGCAATGCGGCGGTTGACCTCCTGGGCCTTCTTCTGGCCACCGATGGATTTCCAGAGCGAGGGACGGTAGTTGAGGTCATAGGAGACAATGGTGCCGTGCTTCTTGGCGGCCTGGACGGCTTCCTCGACGACTTGGGCGGTGGTTTCCGAGAGCGCGGCGTAAATGCCGCCGGTGTGCAGCCAGCGTACGCCGAGCTTGCCAAAAATGTGTTCCCAGTCCACCTGGCCGGGCTTCATCTGCGACGCGGCGGTGAGTCCGCGGTCGGAAATGCCCACGGCGCCGCGAATGCCAAAGCCGCGCTCGGTGAAGTTGAGGCCGTTGCGCACCTGGCGGCCCACGCCGTCAAAGGGCACCCATTGGATAAATGAAGTGTCCACGCCGCCCTGAAGAATAAAGTCTTCAATGAGGCGGCCCACGTCATTGTCGGCGAACGCGGTCACGACGGCGGTGCGGAGTCCGAAGCAGCGGCGCAGCCCGCGGGCGACGTTGTATTCGCCGCCGCCTTCCCATGCGGTGAACTGTCGGGCGGTGCGAATGCGGCCCTCGCCGGGGTCGAGGCGGAGCATGATTTCGCCCAGGGAAATTTCGTCGTACTTGCAGGCGTCAGCGGGTTTGATATCGAGAATGGCCATAAGGTAAATGAAACTGGATTGTTTATATTTTTTTAAAAGTCGTTATTCAGGAAACCGGGGTGCGATTGAAAGTGGCTGGCATCAGAAACTTCAGCGGCGCGGACTTCCTCCTCTCCCGGCCTTCGGCCACCTCTCCTCCATCCAAAATGGAGGAGAGGAAAAAGGAGAGGAGGCATCCCGGTTCATGGGGAGGGAGAGCCATGCTTACTGGTAAAATCGTGATTTCATTTTCAAATCAGCTTTTCTCCCTCACCCTGGCCCTCTCCCGCTGGGAGAGGGAACTTCCGCTGGATGCTCAACCGGCACTCGGACTTTTTGCCCGCCACTTTCAATCGCACTCTTAAACGCGGCGAAAATTGCGAAATACCGAGGGAAACTCAAGGATTTTTCAGGACGGCTTGATTTCCTTGGGCGTTAGCCTGAGCCGGGCCACCTTCAGTCCGGCCATTTCCTGGACGGTCAATGCGCAATTGTTCAGGGGAATGGTGTCGCCAGCCTTGGGGAAGCCGCCCAGTTGCTGCGTGACCCAGCCGCTGGTGGTGGTGACGCCGTCGCCGGAGAGTTCCTGCCCGGCCAGTTCGGAGAGCTCGTGGAGGGGCAGGGCGCCGTCGATGTCCCAGCCCATTTCGGTTTTCACGGCGAGCGGTTTTTCCTGATCGAATTCGTCCTGAATCTGGCCGACCAGCTCCTCGAGAATATTTTCAAGGGTCACGATGCCGACCGTGCCGCCATATTCATCCACAACGATGGCAAAGTGGAGTTTGCGGTCCAGGAACAACTGGAGCAGGCGTTCCAGCCGCGCGGTTTCGGGCGCGTAAATGAGCTTGCGCGCCACGGGAACGAGGTCGGCCCCGGTCGCAGCTTTTTTGCGCAGCGCGTAAAGGTCCTTGATGTGGACCACGCCGATGGTCTTGTCCGGGTCGCCGTTTTCGCAGAGCGGGAAGCGGGAGTAGCGGGTCTTCTCGGCGATCTCCAGGCACTCCTCGATGGTTGCCTGTGTGTCGAACAGGGCAATTTCCTGGCGGGGGCGCATGACATCGCGGGCGATGCGGCGGCGCAGGTCGAACGAGTTGAGCACGATGTCGCGGCCCAGCGCGGTGGCGCCGTGATGCTTCTGCGTCGCGGTCACCAGCAGGCGGAGCTCCTCCTCCGAGTGGAGCATTTCCGATTCGCTGACCGGCTCGATGCCGAAGCGGCGCAGCAGCCAGGCGGCGGCGTGGTTGAGGGTCCAGATGGCTGGGAAGGAAATTTTGTAAAACCATTCCATGGGTGCGGCGACCCAGAGCGAGGTGGGCACGGGCTTTTGAATGGCCAGCGACTTGGGGGCCAGCTCTCCGGCCACGATGTGCAGGAAACTGATGACGGAAAAACCGATGGCGAAGGAAATGGAGTCCTGGAGTTGGGGGGATTCGACCTGAAGCCATGCCAGAACCGGTTGTAACAGCGCGGCAAAGACCGGTTTGCCGACCCAGCCCAGGCCCAGGCTGGCCAGGGTGATGCCGAGTTGGGTGGCGCTCAGGGCGGCGTCCAGATTGCGCACGATGCGGCGGGTGATTTTGGCGCGGCGATGGCCCTTGAGAACCAGCGCTTCAAGCTGCGTGTCGCGAATCTTGACCAGCGAAAACTCGGCAGCGACGAAAAAGCCGTTGAGCAGGACCAGGAATATCACCGCCAGGATTTTCAGGAAAATGATGGTCAGTTCCATGTTACAAGCTCACTTCGCCGAAGATGGTTTTCAAAATGTCCTGCAGGCTGACGATACCGACATCGCGGTGCATGCGGTCCTCGACGATGGCCAGGCGATGGCCGTCGCGTTGCATGCGCCGCAGGGCGCTCTCCAATCGGAGATCCTCGGGCAGGCGTAGGGCGGGTTTAACAAGATCAAGCGCCAACCGGCGCGTGTCGAGGCTGGGCTGGTAAATCAGCGGCTTGAGGTGGATCAGGCCCGCAACTTTGCGCTGGCCGGAGGCCTCCTGGATTACCGGTATCCGGGACAGGCGCTTTTTTTTGGCCAGTTCAATCACCTCGCTCATCGGGGTGTTGGCGGTGACGGTGACTGTTTCGGCCAGCGGAATGGTGATGTGGCGCAACGGAAGATGCTGGAGGTCCATCACGCGGTTGATCATGGCTTTTTCCTCGCTGGTGAGGGCGTGGGCCGATTCCTGCATTACCAGGCGCAATTCGTCCCGGTTGCCGAAGAGGCCGCCTGTGAAAGTGCGTCCGCCGGTCCATCGGGCCAGCTTGCGGGCCAACCAGGCGACGATGGCGACGACGGGCGACAACGCGATGTGGACAAAACGGAAGGGCTGCGCCAGGAACAGGCAAAGGCGGTTGGGGTAAAGGCGGAAGAGCGTTTTTGGCAGGAGTTCCAAGAGCGCATAATATATGAAAACAAACAACAAAAAGGCGCCGATCCGCAATAAAGCCGGTCCAGGGAGATGCTGGAAAAGCTGGACGGTGACAAAGCCCACCACGGCAAAGTTGGCGATGGTGTTGCCCACCAGAATGGTCCAGAGAAAGTTCTCTGGATTATCAAGGTATCCCTGCAGCAGATGCGCGCGTGGATTGCCCGCCCGCCGGAGCTGCCGGATGCGCAGCGGGCTCAAAGCCAACACGCCGGATTCCATCCCTGACATGAGAAACGACAGGGCCGCGCAGATTAAAACCCCCAGGCTGATGAAGAGTTGATCGTCGTTCATCGCTTTTTGGCCACCTCCACAAACAGTTCCTTCACCCGCCGCTCGTCCACCGCCACAGCCGTCAGCTTCAGGCCGCGGAACAGGGCCGATTGCCCCTCCGAGGGGATGACATCCAGTTCGCGGGCCAGCAGGCCGCCCATCGTGTCCACGCCCTCCACATCGCCCAACGCCGGAAATTCCCGCTGAAAATCCTCGATCCGCAGCGTGCCGCTGACGCGCCAGCGTCCCTCGGAGAGTCGTTCCAATACAAACTCGCGCGCTTCGGCCTCGCCGTGAATTTCACCCACAATTTCCTCAAGGATATCCTCCATGCTGACGATCCCCGCCGTGCCGCCGAATTCATCCAGCACGATCGCCAGCCCGCGCTGTTGGCGCTGGAGACTTTTAAATAAATAAAGCAGGTTCATGCTCTCCGGCACAAAGGAGGGGAACTCGATGGCGTCGGCCAGGTCCGCCTGGGGATCCAGCAGCAGCACTCGCGTATTGAGAACGCCGACAATGGTGTCGGGCGTTTCGTCGTAGATGGGCAGTCGTGTGTGCTTGTGCCTGCGGGCGGCGGCGATCATTTCCTCGACGGTGAGGTCGTCGGAAATGCAGGCCATCTGGGAACGCGGCTTCATCACGTCGCGCGCGGTGCGGCGGTCCAGGCTGATGATCTGGAGGATGATCTCCTTTTCCGTGGGCGCGAGGGTTCCCTGCTGGCAGGCCACCTCGAGCAGTTCCTGGTATTCTGCGTCGGTGATGGCGCTTTGGGGCTTGATGGATTTGGGCACCGTCAGCTTAAGCACCGCGTCAATGAGGCCTTGCGCCACGACCCGGACGGCCCGCGTCAGCGCCAGCAGCGCCACCATGGGCCGGGCCACGCGCAACGCCCAGAATTCCGGAGCGCGCATCGCCAGCGTCTTGGGGGCCGCCTCGACTCCGAGCAGGACGAAAATCAACAACGCACCCACCGAGGCCAGCATGGGCCACTGCTCGTGAGACGCGGCCCAAATGATGACAGCGAGCATGGACGCATAGGCGAAGGTGTTGCCCAGGACAATGGTGGCCAGCAGATCCTGCGGTTGGGACAGCAAGCGCCCGATCATCGCCCCGCTGGAAGTGCGCTCGCTCAACTGGCGCACCTGCCATTTGCTCAGGGCGAACAACGCCGATTCCGCCAGAGCGAAGAAGAAGCTCGCTCCGGCCAGAACAATCAGCGCCACCGCTGCGGTCACAGGCGTCATGGCGTAAGTATCGTTCTGGCAGAGGAAAGAAAAAGGGAAAAAAGCAGTTTCCGCACCGGATTGTGGTGCAAGAATTTCATTGAAGCCCCGGCGTTTTTCATGTGATTTATTGTAATCAGTTAGAACCGTTGCCTGGTGATTTCAAGCCGGCTTCAATAATTACATGATTTGGTGGCATAAAATGCGGTTCAACATGACCGGCGGACGCGAGCGCCAGAACATGTTGGAAATTTGGGCCAAAACTGGCAAAGCCAAGTTTGTGCCCGTCTTCATTCATGCTTTGAAGGACCGCACCCCCGCCGTTCGAAAAACCGCCGCTGAAGTGTTGGGAAAATTCCGGGATGACCGGTCCATTGATCCCATTGCCAACACCGTCCTCAATGACACGGAGCCGGAAATCCGCGAGGCCGCCGCGCTGGCCCTGGGCGCAATCGGCGATGCCAGGGCCTGCAAGGCGCTGGTGCCGGTTTTAAAGGACAAAAACATCAAGGTCCGCCGATCTGCCGCAGTGGCGCTGAGGGATTTGAACTGGCGGACCAACGACCCGCAGGAGCGGGCCCTGTTCACCATCGCCATGGGGCGTCCGGACGCTGCCTGGCGCGAGGGCGAGGCCGCTGTGGAGCCGTTGCTGTCGGAGTTGGGCAGCGAAACGGTGGCCTTCCGCCGCAGCGCCGTCTCGGCCCTGGAAGGCATTCGCGACGAGCGGGCCATCGGGCCCTTGGTGGCCGCGTTGAAGGACCCGGACGTGACGGTGCGGGTTTCTGCGGTGCATGCGCTGGGCAGCATCGGGGGCGACCGCGCCAACGCGGAGTTGCTCGAGTTGATCCACGACGAAAGCCATCATGTTCGCCTGGCTGCCGCCGATGCCCTCAGGAAAATGTGGCAGGGCCATTTTGTTCCTTACTTTGTTGTCCTGCTTTCCGATCCTCACTTTGAAATCCGGATCGTTTCCGCCGAGGCGCTGGGCAAAAGCGGCGACCCGGAAGCCGTGGAGCCGTCGATGGCGGCCCTGAAGGACGACGACGCGGACGTGCGGCGGCTGGCCGCTCAGGCGCTGGGTCGCCTGCGGGATCGCCGCGCCATTTCCGGATTGGTCGAGTCCCTGACCGACCGCGAGAGCGAGGTGCGTCACGCCGCGGCCAACTCCCTTCAGGTCATTGATTTGGAATGGAGGATGTCGGAGGCCGCGCAGGGTGTGATTCCTCATCTGGAGTCCGCGCTGAACGACCGCGAATACTGGGTGCGCCAGTCCGCGGCCAAGGCCTTGAGCCACATTCGCGGCAACCTGCCGTAGTTTTCACCTAAGATTTCAGTTCAGCGTGACGCGGCGCCGGATGTAAGTCGGCACATCCAGATCGGTGCCCGCGTGGATGGTCGGTTCGCTTTTCTCAAAACGTCCCTTGGACACAATTTCCAAGGGCAATTGTCCCTGCGCGGCATGAATGTTTTTTTTCCGCCGGGAACCGCGGGATCGGGTGGCGGCCAATTGCACTTTCTTTTCCTCGGGCAGCACCGGCGGCGGCGCGGCAAAGCGCGAGGGAGGCCGCACTGTTTCCGGTTCGTCCCACGCGGGCGCGGATGCGGTTTCCTGCCGCGCGGATTCCGGCCTGACACTTCGTTCGGGAAATTGTTCGGGATCAAGGGAAGCGGACGCGATGAGCGTGACAGACAGGGGCGATCCTTCCTCGATATGGGCGCCAAAGATGACGTGGGATGCCTTGGTGTGGCGGTTCAATTGCTCCATGACCGAGTTGACCTCCCTCAAGGTGAGCGTGCTGTCGCCAGCCAGGCTTACCAGCACGCACGGCGATGCCTCCAGCGCCCCTTTTTCCAGGAGCGGATGCTTGAGCAGTTTGTCCACCACCTCCTGCGCGCGGTTCTCCCCGGAGGCCTCGGCGCTGGCCAGGCAGCTTTGGGCGTGGCTTCCGCGCGTCGCGGCGCACAAATCGGCAAAATCCAGGTTGACCAGTCCGGTTCGCGATAGCATCCGCCAGATGCCGTGAACACCCTTCGCCAGCAATTCATTGGCGATTCGAAAGGTGTCCACCAGGGAGGAGTTGCCCCCGGTAAAATGAAACAGTTTCTGGTTGGGCAGGCAGATGACCGCGTCGGCGGCCTCGCGCAATTCCCTCAATCCCATTTGCGCCTGCCGTTGCCGTCGGCCGCCCTCGAATTCAAACGGCGTGGTGACAATCGCCAGCACCAGCGCGCCCGAATCTCTGGCCGCCTGGGCCAGCACGGTTGAGGCGCCGGTGCCGGTCCCGCCTCCCAGCCCGGCTGTGACGAACACAATGTCCGCGCCAGCGCACAGTCTGCGAAGCGACTCACTGTCCTCCAACGCGGCGGCGCGGCCGATGTCCGGATCGCCGCCCGCTCCGAGGCCGCGGGTGAGCCTGGTGCCCAGCACATGCTTGTTCTCCATGACGAGAGATTCCAGCGAGCGAGCATCGGTGTTGAGGGCCGCGCAGCGCACGCCCTCCATATGCAACTGGCCGATTTGGGCTGCCAGAGCGCAACCCGCGCCGCCGACGCCGGCCACAAGGATGGACGGCCGGTTTG
>CALJZV010000444.1 GCA_937983475.1 uncultured Verrucomicrobiales bacterium | reverse complement strand
GGCACCAGCGAACTCCAATTCGCTTCCCAGCCCTGCTGGCGCAACACGTTGGACAGCGCCTCAATGGTGGGAGCCTGAAAGAGCGTGACCAGCGGCAGATTCCTGCCGGTGATCTTTTCCAGTTGCGCGAACATGCGCACGGCCAGCAACGAGTGGCCTCCGAGTTCAAAAAAATTGTCCCGGATGCCGATGGGTTGAATGTCGAAAATCTTCTCCCACAGGCCTGCGATCTGCTGCTCGATGGCATCGCGCGGCGCGATGAAGGTCTGCTCATTTTTCTCAAAGGCGGGCGCGGGCAGGGCTTTGCGGTCCACTTTGCCGTTTGGCGTCAGCGGCAGGGCGTCAAGCATCACAAACGCCGAGGGCATCATGTAATTGGGCAGGCGCTGCTCGATCAATGCGCGCAATTCAGGAACCAGCTTGCGGGTCGCCGCGCTGCGCTGCGGGTTGTTGGTCAGCGCGCTCAATGCGCTGTTCGCGGCAACGCCTGATTGAGACGCGGCAACGGGCAACACCGACGAGGAGCCCGGCCTTCTGAAAAGCGCATCGAAGCAGTCCGCCTCGCTGGACAGGCCGATTAGCGCCTTACAACCCAGCTCCTCGCCCAGTTTACAGAAGGCCTCAGGCTCCAGTCCGGTCGGCGCGCTGGCCACCCGGGCGAGCAGTTCTCCCACGGTCACCGGCGACTTGTCAGAAAATAAAAGCCGGGTTTTGGCGATCTCACCTGTGAGCCGCGCGTTAGGCACGCGGAGGAAAGCCATGTCGCCGGGAGCGCCCTGAAGCAGAGCGCGCGCGGCATTTAGCGAAAGCTGCCCGGCCTGCCAATCGTGATGGATAATCTCCCTTGATGTGGAAGCCGCGGGACCGATTCGCAGGGTCACATCGTAACGAAACCGGGTGAGTTCATTGTGCGCGTGGCCGCGCTTGAGGTGGATTTCCACCAAGCCAATTTCGGGAAGACGTTCCTTGAGCGCGGCGAAGAAGGTCGGCGCCACCACGAGCTCCTCCTCCTGGTCCCGCGCCTGCCGGGCGCGCTGCCTCACCTCCCCGCTCGAGGTGGTAGCTTGTGCCTGGTGGAGCTTGACCGAGGCATGGAATGTCTCCAGCAGCGGCAGATTCCGCACATCGCCAATGAAGATGGACCCGCCCGGTTTGACCGCGCGAACGGCGCCCTCCAGGACACGGAGCAGGTATTGGGCGCTTGGAAAATATTGGATGACGGAATTGATCACCACCGTGTCGAAGCTCTGTGGCTCGATGCCCGAAAAATCATCTGCCATTGCCTGGCGCAACTGCACCTTGTCCGAAAGATTGTGGCGCAAAAGCTGTTGCTCAAGCTTGCGCAGCGCGATGGCGGAAAAGTCGCGCCCAAAATAGTGTTCGCACTGTGGCGCCACCCGGAACAACAAGAGGCCGGTGCCGCACCCGATTTCCAGCACCCGGCGTGGATGCAGTGCAAGAATCCTCCCGGTTGTCGCTTCCACCCATTCCTTCATTTCCTCGGAAGGCAACGGCGCCCCGGTGTAACTGCTGTTCCAGCCGGTGATATTGAACGTGTCGTCCACGGCCTCATCACCTTGGCCGTACGATTTTTCCCACACATCCAGCCACTGGGAAATCGGCTCGGCGTTGGTGTTCGCGTCGGCCTGAGACGGAGCAGAACCCAGCTTGTCCCAATCGCCTGCGACGTAGGCCACCAGCCGTTTGTCCCCCTTGCCGTTGTCGCGCGCGACCACCACCGCGTCCCGCACCGCCGGATGACGGCGCAACGTGCTTTCAATTTCCCCCAACTCGATCCGGAAGCCGCGGATTTTCACCTGCGAATCGATGCGTCCCCAATATTCGAGGTTTCCATCCTGCCGGTAGCGGGCCTGGTCGCCGGTTTTGTACAGACGCGCCGCAGGGTCCGGAGTAAAGGGATTGGGAACAAAACGCTTCGCGGTCATTTCAGGCTGGCGCCAATAGCCGCGGGCCAGTCCCTCGCCGCCCAGGTATAATTCACCGGGAACGCCGACCGGGACCGGCTGAAGCTGCGCGTCCAATACATAGGCCTGCGTGTTGGCAATGGGCCGCCCGATGGTCGGCCGCCCGCCTCGCTGCCTCAGGGCAAATGTCGAATACGTCGTGTCTTCGGTCGGGCCGTAAAGGTCGTAAACCTTCTCGATGGAGCCGCGCTGGTAGAGTGCG
>CALJZV010000443.1 GCA_937983475.1 uncultured Verrucomicrobiales bacterium | reverse complement strand
ACGTGCCTGTCCCTGGCGGGTGTTTCCACTCCCAACGATCGTGTCATTGATGGCGTGGATATGTCGCCCATGCTGTTTGGCAAGGGGTCGAGCGCGCGCAACATTCAATACTTTTATCGCGGCGAAGAATTGTTCGCCCTCCGCAAAGGGCCCTTCAAGGCGCATTTCACCACCGGCTCCGCTTACGGCAATGTCGTGATGGAAAAGCACCATCCTCCCCTGCTCTACCATCTGGGACACGACCCAGGCGAACAATACAATGTGGCCAGCCAGCATCCTGATGTGGTCGCCGACCTTGTTCGCGAGAAGGAAAAACACCTCGGCGAACTGGTGCGCGGCAAGCCGCAGCTTTATCGCGCGGAACAATGACGCTATTGCGGCTCATCGCGCTGTTTCTTGCGGCAGCCAGCGGCGTTCCGTGTGTCGGCCAGACCCGCGATGACGACCGATACCTTGCCGCAGCCAAGGGCTACGCCGAAACCATGATGGCTCATGGCCGCGACAATTACGGTCCGGCTTCGTCGCCCCTGTTCGCAAGCGCTCTGGATCGCTCCACCAAACAGCTTCCTAGCAATCCGCCCGACGCCCCCGAAGGCGTTCGCCCGCAGGACCGCGTTCTTTCCGGGAGCAACCCGATGCACGATCAAAACCTGTATCGCCTGCTTTATTTGCTCACAGACATCACGCAGGAACCGCGCTATGCCAAGGCCGCCGATGACGCGCTGCGGTTTTTCTTCACAAATTGCCAGCATGACATCACCGGCCTGCTACCTTGGGGCGAGCATTTGGGCTGGGATTTTCTGAAGGAATCGGTAATCGAGGGCCGGGACATTCACGAGTTCTACCGCCCCTGGCTTCTTTGGGAACGATGCTTCGATCTCAGCCCCCAGGCCTGTGACCGCTTTGCGCGCGGCTTGTGGGAACATCAAATCTTCGACAAGGCCACGGGAAACTTCAGCCGTCATGCCCGCTTCAGCCGCCATGGGCCACAATACAATTATGAGTTTCCCCGGCACGCCGGATTTTTCATCGCCACGTGGGGAGCGGCGTATGCGCGAACCAACAGTTCCTATTTCCTCAAGGCCATTGAAACCTTGGTGGACTCGTTTGAGCGCCGACGATTGTCGCACGGCGGATTTCCCGCCGCCACGGTTCATCCAAAGGAAACCTGGTGGGGCAGCGATCTGTCGTGGGCCGTGGATGCCTGGGACGCGGCAGCATCGGTTCCGGAGCCATTGAAAAGCAAACTCCGCGAGGCAGCCCTCAAGACCGACGCCGCTTTTCTAAAAGCGCATTCCAAGGGGCTCCCCCGCAAGGCCGCGGATTTCTGGACTGCGGGCTACGGCAAGGCCTCCTCAACCCAGACCGCCATGATTTGCCTGGAGCGATTTCGCCAAACCAACAACCCGCGCTTTCGGGAGTTGGCGTTGCAATCAGCGGACGCAAGCCTGTCCGCACAGGCGCCTTCAAAGGAAACTTTGTTCCCCGGCACGTTCGGCGAATTGATTTCCCTGAATGTCGCGGCGTTTCATTTAACCAATGGCCAAAAGTATTTGAGCCGCGCAAACACCTTGGCCGATGAAAGCCTGAACCTGTTTTGGAACGATGGTCCCCTGCCCCGGGCCAGCTCACGGCATGATCATTACGAAGCCATCACCCGCGCGGACACACTGGCCCTGGCGCTGGTCGAACTTTGGGCCGCCTGCCAGACGCCGCCCCGCCAGTTCGCTCTCCGCTGGGCGGACCGCTGACCGCTGATACTGGAACACCGCATGCAGGCTTGAAGGCCCGATTTCCTCCGCCCACACTGCCACTCCAATGACCTGGCCGCTCATCATCGCGACGTTGTCCCTTGCCGGATTTGTCCAGGGCCTGACCGGTTTTGGTTTCGGGCTGGTCTGCATGTCGCTCCTCCCGGCCATCCTGGGCGTCAAGCACGCTGCCGCTCTCAGCACGGTGTTTGCATTGATCGTCACCATCGCCACCTTCATCCGCGTCTATCGCGACTACAACTGGCGCCAAGGACTGCCCTTTCTCGTCAGCTCCTGCCTGGGCGTTCCCGTGGGGGTTTATTTTTTGGAAAAATCCAGCGAAGCGCTTTTGCTCAAGGCGCTGGGCGCATTGATGGTGTTGTTCGCGGCGAGGGAATTTCTTTTGAAAAGCCCGGTGCGCTCCATCAGCCATGTGTTTTCGGTTCCGTTTGGTTTGTTCAGCGGCAGCCTCAGCGGCGCGTTCAATTTGGGCGGCATTCCCATCGCGACGTATGCCTACGCGCACCCCTGTAGCCAGTGACAAATCATCGCCTTCCTGCAAGTGATGCTGGTGACCAGTTGTTCGTTGCGGTTGGTCTTCTACAATCACTTTGGCTACTTCGACGCGTTGTCGTGGCAACTGGGCCTGGCGGTAATGCTTCCGTTGTTCGGCGCCATGGCCCTGGGGCATTATCTCATGCGCCGCGTTCCGCCCAAAAACATGCGCCGCAGCATTTTCATTTTCATCGGCCTTGCGGGGATTTATTACCTGCTGATTCATTGACCTATGACCGAGTATCTCGTCCGCTTTGCAAACCAAGTCCCCTCATTCAACGCTGATTGGAACGATCCCGTCTGGCAACAGGCGCAGGCCGCTGTCGTGGAGCATTTCCGGCCCGAGTCCAGCCCGCACCGCCCGCGAACGCAGGTCCGGTTGCTGCACGACACCGCGAGTCTTCAAGGCATTTTCCAGGTGGAGGATCGCTTCGTGCGATGCGTGCGGACCCGCTTCATGGATGAGGTCTGGAAGGACAGTTGCGTGGAGGTTTTTATTCAACCGAAAGCGGGACAAGGCTATTTCAATTTTGAGTTTAACTGCGGCGGGGCGTTCCTCTGCTGCCACATCACCGATCCAACCCGCGTTCCCGGCGGCTTCAAGGCGTTTGTTCCCGTGCCGGAAGCCTCGGCGGCTGTCCGCGTTGCCACAACGCTCCCGCCGGTGACCGAGCCCGAACAAGCCGGACCGCTGACCTGGGCGCTGCAATTCGTCATTCCATTTCAGCTTCTGGAAAAATATACCGGCCCTATAGCCCTCGACACGCCTTGGCGCGGAAACTTTTTCAAATGCAGCGAGGAAAATTCACACCCCCACTGGGCCTCATGGTCGCCGGTGGATGAGTTTAATTTTCACCTGCCCCGCTGCTTTGGAACATTCCGCTTTGAAGTCCCTATCGGCCCGGATTCTCCATCTGGCCGCGCGTGACACCGAGTTGATTCTGCAATTTCAATTCGCGCCAAAGCTGCTGGCCGGTGATTTCACGCCGCAACAAGGCGCGATACCGCGCAATCGTCAGCGCAACCCCGTCAGGCGTTTCATTGACGAATTCGACCCGGAAATGGCGCGCGCCCAAATCCATCAGGTGCCACGCGAATTCTGCCCCGGTCTGGGCGCGGGCATTGAACACGGTGTTGCGGCAACCCACGTCCGCTTTGAGCGGATGCTCCATGCCCACGCGGTCGCGCAGCTTCACCTCGTGCTTGTCGCAAGGGCGGCCGCAGTTGCGGTAATCGGTCCCTTGGGAAAGAAACGCACAAAAGACGCAGTGCTCCATGTGAAACATCGGCATGTGCTGATGAATCGTGACTTCAAACCATTCCGGCGGCGCGCTCCGCAACAGCGCCTCCAATTGGCCAATGTTCAGGTCGTAGGAGGCGGTAACGCGCTCCAGCCCAAATTTGGTTCTGAAATAATCGGCGGTGAGAGGATTGGCGACGTTGAGGGAAAAATCTCCGATGCGCCGGTGTTCCTTGAAGAACTGCAAATGGTCGTAGTTGCGAACCAGATAACCGTCGGCGTTGCTCGAAAGCACCTGCTTCAGAATCCACTCCTCGCCAGTTTTGAAAATGCGCGGCGGCGCCACCCAAATGCTCTTTTGCGGGCACGAGCAACCGAAGGATTCATGGGCCACGCGCACGGCGTCGCGGTACTTTTTCGGATCCTCAAAGTCGCAGTAAATGGTCTGCACCCCGCAGCGCAGAGCGGCCTCAAGCTGAGCCAGGTTACGGACCAGGACAGTCAACTCCGCCGGCGCGCCAGTCGTGACTGCGCCCGTCAATGCGCGGACACCCGATGCGGCCAACGCGTCCTCAATTGGAACCTGCGGATGAACATCCGCAGCCACGAGCGTCCAACGCCTGGGTTGGGCGCGCAATGCTTCCAACTGCGCCACCGCTTCGCGGCGAAGGCGATTGATCTCGCTCATCGGCAGAATGACATCGCCTTCGAGCAGGTTTTTGAGTTCGCCGAGTCTGAACGGCGTGCCGCCGAGCCGACCCAGTTGATCGCGCAGAAACTCAGACGAAAGCGGACGCTTCTCCGCCTTCTCCAATGGCATTTCTGAAGCAGTCTGAGTGATGTTGCCCAATTCATCCCGCGCAATCAGCGTGAGCGGTTTGCCGGCCAGGCCGTGAACCTCAAAGGTAATCGGGCGCTGGAACTGAGGTTTGTCACCGCTGAATGTTTGACGCAACCGTTTATTTAATTCGGGGTCGTCGGTCTTCCAAATCTTGTCGCCGACATGAACGCGGGAAAAATTGATGTTGCCGCGTCCGAACGCGATTGCCGTCTCATCAGTGCGCGAGTTTCGGCCCGGTTGAACCGTGTAAACGCGTCCGCCCTCCTCCTTTTGCTCCGGATGACCGCAGTCAAACACCACCCCGTCACCAGCCTTGATCGGCGCTTTGAGTGAAATAAAAACTGTTTCGCCTTGGATGCGTTTCACTTCGCCGAGGAACACACCGCGCTTTTTGCCGAAGCGCGCATGGGCCAGTTCCTGGTTGTTGATGCCGCGGAACCAACCGGTGTAAAGGCCGCGCGAAAAGCCCATTTCCAGGTCATATTTTTCCGAATATTGACCTTCGCTTTGTGGCTTTGTGACTTTGTTGTGAAAAATCGTATCAATCGCCTGACGATAAACCCGCGTGATGTTGGCGACGTATTCCGGCGACTTGAGGCGGCCTTCAATTTTCAACGAGGCTACGCCCGTTTTCACCAACTCAGGAAGCACTTCCAATCCAGCCAGATCCTGCGGGCTCAACAGATATTTTTTGTCGCCAAGCGGCACGGCCTTGCCGTCGGAAATCAACTCGTAAGGCATGCGGCAGGCTTGGGCGCATTCGCCGCGATTGGCCGAGCGCCCGCCGAGCGACTCGCTGGTGAGGCATTGTCCGGAATAAGCCACGCAAAGCGCGCCGTGAACAAACACCTCGAGTGGCAATTGCGGATGTGAATCTGAAACTTGATCGCCGAAGATTTGACCCGCGCTTTCACAAGCGCGGCTACGGCCGATTTGTTCAATTTCCTTGATGGAGCATTCCCGCGCCAGCACCACGAGGTTGCAACCCAGTTCCCTGGCGAACTTCACTCCCGCCGCGCTGGTCACGGTCATTTGCGTCGAGGCATGGATTGGAAAATCCGGTGAAAGCTGCCGAATCAGCCTGCAGATGCCCACATCCTGCACGATGGCCGCGTCCACTCCGGCAGAGATAATCGTACGCAAATACTGCTCGGCGTCGGCCAGTTCGTTGGCAAAGACCAGCGTGTTGAACGTGACGTAGCCGCGCACGCCACGGCGGTGAAGGAACGCCATCAGTTTTGGCAGGTCGGCCTCGGTGAAGTTGTGCGCCCGCATCCGGGCGTTGAATTTCTCCAGTCCGAAATAAATTGCGTCCGCGCCATTTTCCACGGCGGCCTTGGCGCATTCCCAATCACCCGCAGGAGCGAGCAACTCGGGCGGCCTCTGGAAGGTGCCTGCGCCATCTGCGACAATGGATTGGTTCAAACTGGCTGTCTGCTCGGACATTTTGAACCGCTAAGGTAGCATCCGGCCCTGAAGTGACAAATTTAGATTTCGGGCATTTTCACTTCAATAATATCAATTTTTGAACCGGGCAGTCGCGAGATTGCTCCGTAACATTTAAACTTTCACCAAGCCGCGAAATCCCCGCGCCGCGTAGTAAGACTGCGCGCCGTTGCAGCCGATGAAGACGCGACCGTAACTCCGGCCGCCCCAGAGCGCGCCGCCCTGCTCGCGAAAATCCGCCGGAGTGGCAATCCAGGACGACGTCTTCGTGTCGAACTCGCCCAGCTTTTGCAGCCCGAGATATTCCTCCTCCGTCAACAGCGCGATGCCCATCTCCGTCGCCAAATCCATCGCCGTGGTTTTCGGGCGCGCCTCCTTCCGCGACAACCAGCCTGCGCGGTCATAACACACGCTGCGCCGGCCGGCCGGACTTTCCGGCGCGCAATCTATGAAAACGATTTCGCCCGACTCGACCCCCACCACATCCGGTTCGCCGCCGGTGCGCTCCATTTCCGCGAGCGACCACAGCTTGCCCGGCTTGGCGTCCAACCGCGCTTCCACCTTGGCCCACACCAAAGCTTGGTGACGGGACTTGGCGCGTCAAACCGAGCTTTTAAGGCGTTGAATAAGCAGTGGTTTTGGAGGACGACTCCTTTTTGTTGGCCCTAGTTCTAGCCTTCGCTAGGATGGATACCAATTCAAAACGAATCCGTGCAGTAGTTTACCGCCGCGGAGGACGATAACGTGAACGCCGAGGAGGCCGCGGTCCTTCTTTATGAGCCGGTTTTCGCACTTGATCCTTCATCATTCGGACAAACTCCAAATCTTTATCGTAAAACTCTTTTTCGCGTGGGCGCGATTCAATTTCAAGCGCCCGCAAAACGTCGGCCTCTGCTTCATCAAGATAGGTGCGACACAAATCCCAAGCTTTCGCCTGACGTTCTTTTGGCACTCGATGGTCTCGCCCGGTCTCCATG
>CALJZV010000442.1 GCA_937983475.1 uncultured Verrucomicrobiales bacterium | reverse complement strand
GGCTACGGTGCGCCTCTCCGGCGGAGGCGCCTGCAACGTCACGCACGCCGGGTTCGATGCCCGTGAACTGACACGCCGTTACCCGCGAGGCGAGCGGGCGTTGATCGCACCCTTCCATGCCTTCCATGCACGTCACACTGTGGACTGGTTTGAATCGCGCGGCGTCACGATCAAGGCGGAGGCCGACGGGCGAATGTTTCCCACGACCGATTCCTCGCAGACCATCATTGACTGCCTGCTGCGCGAGGCGCGGGCGGCGGGCGTCCAGCTTTTCACCCAGCGCGGCGTGGAAGGCGCGGTGAAAATCGCGGAAGACACATTTGAAGTCACGCTTGCGGGCGACGAAAAGCTCCAGTGCGACCGGCTCCTGCTGGCGACGGGCGGCTGCCGCACGCCGGCCCTCGGGCAACTGGCGGTGTCGCTCGGGCACACGCTGGAGCCGCCGGTACCGTCGCTGTTCACGTTTCACATTGAGACGCCGTGGCTGCGCGAACTGGCGGGCGTTTCGGTCGAATCCGCCGAGGTGTCCGCGCCCGGCGCCGGATTGCGTGAACGCGGGGCGCTGCTGGTGACGCACTGGGGCTTGAGCGGTCCGGCGGTGCTGCGGTTGTCGGCCTGGGGCGCGCGGGAACTGCACCAGCGCGACTATCGCTTTGCGCTCCAAATCAACTGGCTGCCGCAGTTTTCAGAAGAGACCCTGCGCGGCGAGCTTGCGTCCAAACGCGCGGCGCATCCGGCCCGGCTGGTGCTCAACACGCCGGTGGCCCCGTTGCCCGGGCGGCTGTGGGAGCAACTGGTGTTGGCGGCCAGCATTCCGCGCGACACCCGTTGGTCGGCTCTGTCCAAAACCGCGCTGCACGCCCTGGTGCTTCAATTGACCAAAAGTGAATTTCACGTTGTCGGCAAAAGCCTCAACAAGGACGAGTTTGTCACCTGCGGCGGCGTGCGCCTGAGCGAGGTGAATTTCAAGACCATGGAAAGCCGCATTTGCCCGGGGCTCTATTTTGCCGGGGAACTGCTCGACGTGGACGGCATCACAGGCGGGTTTAATTTTCAGGCGGCTTGGACAACGGGATGGATTGCCGGGAACGCCATGGCGAGAGCTTGACGCGCTACCGTCTCGGCCGACTTCGAGAACTCATCACTGAGGTTCAGCTTTTTCGTCATTACGATGATCAAGCTTCGGCGCGCCTGCGGGCTCGGTCACTTCCCGGTGTCGATGATTGGCTTCGCCAAATTCCCGGAAGCCGGGCACCGCGCCAAGGATTTCTCCCACTTTGTTCAATCGCTGCTGGGCCTGCCTGGCTGACTCGGTGCCCTGCCCGGCCGCCGCGACGCCCGCGCCACGCGAATAAACCAGTTCGCCGCCCATCCATCCCTGGAAGAGCGTCAGCCCCAGCACCAGCAGCGCCGTGGCCAGATAACTCCAGCGCACCGGGCGTTCCCAATAGGTGTGGAAATGCGCCCGCCACAGCGTCAACCCCACCACGGCAATCAACAGCAACCAGCCGACTTTCAAATGCAAATCCACGAATGCATGCGTCTCCGCCGTGAGGGACGCCCGGTTCATGTCGAAATAACCCAGCGGCACCGAAACGGCGGCTCCAACGGTCCCCCCCATAAGCGTCCACCACGCCGCCGAGCGCATGGCAGCATTCCTGAAAATCCGCCCAAGCAGGTCGGCCAGGACTGAAATCGTGATCAAAGCGATGGGAAAATGAACCAGTGCGGGATGAAGCGGTGGCATGAATCAATGTGCCGCGAGCCCCCGGTTTTTCAAGGGATTCGCCCGCCCCGATTTTGCCGTGAAGGAAGGTCACTTCCAGCCCAGCGTCCGGCGGATTTCATCGCGCCAGGCCACGTAGGCCGCGTCGGTCAAATGCAGGCCGTCGTTAGTGAATTCGGCTTTGAGTTCGCCGCGCTCGTCGCTCATCCGCTGGTGCAGGTCGAGATACGCGCAGTCGAACTCGGCGGCCAGTTTTTGCAAACGCTGGTTGAAATCACGCACTGGCGCGTTATGCCGGGCAAAATTGCCCCGCGTGGGAAGCACCGACTGCACATGAAGCCGCGCGGCGGGAGCGCCTTCGCGAATGCGCCGGAGCAATTCGCGATACCCCTGCTCCATCGCGTCCACGGCATGGCCACCGTTGAAATCGTTGATGCCGATCAGCAGGAAGACATCGGTCGCGCCACACTGAAAGACCGAGTTGTCGAGCCGCTTGAGAACGCCGCGCGGATCGTCGGCGGGCAGCTCGTTGCCGATGACATCGCCGCCGATGCCCCGGTTGTTGACGCAGTGCCCAGGAAAATGCCGGGCCACATCAAACCCCTCGGTGATGCTGTCCCCGAGAAGCACGACGTGGCGCAAGGTCTGGTTCTGCTCCTGGAACGCGCGGGTGCGGTTGACATAATGCATTCGCAGAATGGCGCCGAGGTTGGCCGGAACCGGCTTGCTCTCCGGCGCGGTCTCGTTGGTCGAAGCATTCGGGCCGCCAGAAACTCCGCCGGGACTGATGAGAAAATAAAGCGCCAGAATCGAGAACAAGGTTCGTTTCATAAGTCCTCCCCGTTGTGGCTGCGCGCGACCGATTGCAGCCAGCTCTCCAACTGGCGCTGCATGGCGGCGGCGCGTTTGGGTTGGTCAACAAATTGATTGCGCGATTCCTTGAGGTCCGCAGCCAGGTCGTACAGTTCCCACTCCACGGTTCCCGTCTTGGGATTTTGAATGCGGTGCAATTTCCAGCCGCCATCAATCCATGCGGCGTGGCCGGCAAACGAATCGAGCGGCAACCGGTCCTTGATCGTGCCCGCGTCGAGGAACAGCCGTTCCGGCGCGCTGTTGGCGCGGCCTTCCTTTTGCTCGGCGTACAGCGCCTCCATCCATTCCTTGGCGGGCGTGCGAACGCCCGGTTTGGGATAGTCCCAGAATCCCAGCGGCTGGGGGCGCTCCTTGGTTTTGCCGGAAAGAATCGGCAGCAGGTTGATGCCATCCAGCGGACGCTTTGTGCCGGGCTTGACCCCGGCTGCGGCCAGAACCGTTGGAAAAATATCCGAGGTGATGCATGGGACGGTCACCACCGAAGGCACGGGAAACCGCTTGGGCCATTCCAGCAGCCCCGGAACCATCAAGCCGCCGTCGTAAACCTGGCCTTTGTGTCCACGGCGGCCGCCGGAGGAGCCGACGCCCTGCAACGCGCCGTTGTCGCTGCAATACCAAAGCACCGTGTTGTCGCGGATGCCCAGCTCGCGAAGGCTGTCGCGCAATCGCCCCACCGCGCGGTCCATCGCGGTGATCTCGGCGTAGAAGTTTCGTTTCTCTATAGGCTCGCCCGCATATTCCTTCGCGTCGGCCTCCAGCGCCTCATGGGGTATATGCGGGGAACCGAACCAGATGACCGCCAGGAAACGCTCCTTCTTCGCGGCAGATTCGCGGATGAATTTCAATGCGATGTCCATGGTCACATCGGAGCTGTCGCCATCAAAAGGGACGGCCTTGCCCTCGATGCTGAGAATGGGATTGAGATCGAAATAATTTGGCGACGACGCCCAGACGTCGAAGCCCACGGCGCCGGGGTTGACCGGGCTTCCCTTCTCCACCGAGCCCAGGTGCCACTTGCCGAAGTGCCCGGTCCGGTAACCGTTTTTCTTGAGCGTCTGGGCAAGCGTCGTTTCCTGCGGGCGCAACGGATGGCCCCAACTGTAGCAGGCGTAACGGTTGGGCGTGCGCCCGGTCAGCACGCTGCCGCGCGTGGGCGAACAGACCGGCGCGGCGGCATAAAACCGATCAAAGCGGATGCCCTCGCGCGCCATGGCATCAAAGTGCGGCGTCTTGAGTTTGGGGTGGCCGTTGTAGGCCATGTCGCCCCAGCCCTGGTCATCGGCCATGACCAGAATGATGTTCGGCGGCCGGGCAGCGCTGGCGCTGATTGCAGGCCCGCAGTGAAAAACAGCGCACATTGCCAGGCCCAAACGAAATAAAGCAGTCCGGTTCATGGATTGAAGTGTGCCGCAGCCCGATTCAAAAAAGCAATTGCGTCAATCCGGCTATTTCTACCGTTTCGCCACAGCCTGTGCGGTCGCGATGAATTGATGAATCGAGGGCTGAGCGACCTTGCTGCGGACGCAACAAACACCCACCTCCATGGGCTTTGGCGCGGGAACAATTGGAACAAAGGCTATGCGGGAGCCCGCCACGCTCAGTACCGACCGGGCGCTCACGGCCAGTCCGCGCCCGGATTCCACCGCGGAAATCAAGCTGAGCGCGCCATCGCATTCCTCCACAAAGCGCAGCTTCCTTCCGGCTTTCCCAAAAATGCCGCGCACCCATTGCGCATAATCGCGATACTCATGCCGGTTGTAGCCAACCAGCGACTCCTGGACGATATCACCGAGGCTGACCGCCTTCTTTTTTGCCAGCGGATGGTTCCTGGGCAACGCCACTCCAATCGGATAGGTCCGAAGCAAATGAAACACCAGGCCCTGCGCACGGGCTGCGGCGTGCCCCACGATGACCGCCGCCTGCAGGCGTCCGGATTGCAGTCCCGCGATCATTTCCGACGAACTCATGTCGTGCAGCACCACGCGCACTCCCGGCATTGCCTTTTCAAATTGGCGGATGATCGACGGCAGCAATTCCGTTGCCGGAGAGGGCGCATAACCGACGTGAAACGCGTCCTTTGATTTTCGACCCGCTTTGCGCACCGATTCCACGGCTGCCTCCACTCGCCGCAGCACTGCTTTGGCTTCCTTGAGGAATAGCCGGCCCGCGGGCGTCAGCGCAATGGACTTGGCCGTGCGCTCAAAGAGTGGAACGCCCAACTCCTCCTCCAGGTCGTGAATCTGGCGGCTGAGAGCCGGTTGCGACACGTGAAGGCGCTGAGACGCGCGGGTCACGTTCTGTTCCTCGGCCACGGCGACAAAATAACGGAGATGCCTCAGTTCCATTGTCCATGGAGCATACCTTTTAAGCATGCTGAGACAAGAAACATGATATTTCCGGCCCCAGGCCGGGGGTGGGTAGATTCAAGGCAGCAATGAAGAACGATCTTTTAACCCAAGGAACCGAAATGAAAACAGTCGCCATCATCTTTTACTCCAGCAGCGGGCACACCGCGCAAATGGCCGAGGCCGTCCAGCGCGGCGCCGCAAGCATGCCGGGCACCGAAACCCTCCTGATCCCGATAGAAAATAAAAGCATCGTGGAGGGTCGATTCCAAAATGACCCCGTCCTCAAGCAAATCACTTCCGCCGACGCCCTGATCTTTGGCTCGCCCACCTACATGGGAGGCGTGGCCGCGCAGTTCAAGGCCTTTGTGGACGCAACCAGCGGCCTGTGGTTCTCGCAGGCATGGAAAGGCAAACTCGCCGCCGGGTTCACCCACAGCGGCTCGCCCAGCGGCGACAAGTTGAGCACCCTGCAATTTCTCAGCCTCTTCGCCGCGCAACACAGCATGATCTGGGTCGGCACCGGCGAACTGCCCTCGCATTATCACGGGCGCACCGACGGGCTGAACCGCCTCAATTCCTCACTGGGCGTCATGGGCTACGGCAGCCAGCCGCCGGGCGCTCCCGCAGAAGTGGACCCAGGCGACCTGCTCACCGCCGAGCATCTTGGACGCCGCATGGCCTCACTGGCCCACCAGGTCGGCTTCAACGCCAATCGCCTTGCCGCATGAATTTTCATCAACACGCACTTCAACCCAAAAGGATTCCATTATGAAATCACTCAACATTCGCAATGCATTCACCCAGGACACCGCGCTGCTGCTGCTGCGCCTGATTGTGGGAACGGTCTTTGTCTTCCATGGCGCTCAAAAAACATTGGGCATCCTGGGCGGGCACGGCATCTCTGGTTTTGCAG
>CALJZV010000441.1 GCA_937983475.1 uncultured Verrucomicrobiales bacterium | reverse complement strand
GGGCTGCGCGCGGCAAAGTCCCCTACCCCGATTTCCTGATGTCGAGCAAGAAGCTGCATTTCAACTCCGGCCTCCAAAGCGGGCTGGACATCGCCATGATCCTGTTTTTTTTGATTCACGCCTTTTATGGCGTGCGGGTCATCCTCATTGACGTCGGCGTCCTCCTCGAGGACCGCTGGTTCTGGCGCACGCTGTCTCTGGCCCTGGGGCTGTTCGCCTTCACGGTCTGGTTTGTTTACATCCGCGAATACGAGTAGCCCTCATTCCTACACTGCGACTGCTTATTGCCTCAAAAGTAGAGCGACATTCGACGGTTCGCTGGTCGGGGCCTGGCAAGCCGTGCCCGTGCATAAATAAACCACCGGCGTTTCCTTGGCCGGCAGCGTTTTGGCGAAGTCCTCAACCGGTCCCTTGTTGCCCAAAACCACCTTATTGGGCTGATAAACCGATTGAGCTGCTCGCAGCAACTCATGCGCTTTATTTTCTGACCGGTCGCCCACGATGACCACCCGGCTGGGTTCCTCCAGCGAGAAATCCAGCGCCAGCAGAAGATGCGGCACAGCTTGCGGCAGCTTGTGAAGGCGCTCTGAAAAATGCCGAAGTGTTTTCTCGGCGGCCTCCCGAAAATCCTTACGGTCGCAGATTGCACTCAACTTCAGCAAGGCCAGCGTCGCCACGGAATTGGCCGACGGCTCCGCGCCGTCATAATCATCCTTCACGCGCAGAATCAGGTCTTCGGAATTGTCTTCAGCCTGGTAAAACCCGCCGTGTTCGGAATCGTAAAACTTTCGGAGAATGGTTTCGGCCAGCGCCACAGCAAACTCCAGATGCTGCTCGTTCAAGGTGGCTTCGTAGAAATCGATCACGCCCGCCATCAGGTGCGCGTAAGCCTCAAGCAACTGAACCGAATCGCGCTCGCCATCGCGCCATCGGTGATAGAGAGTGCGCGTGTCCGCATCCCACAACTTGCTTTGCAGGAAGGCGAGGTTCTTTTCGGCGGCTGCCAGATAGGTTTTGTCACCCAAAACCGCATGAGCCCTCGCAATGGCACCCAGCATCATGCCGTTCCACGACGCCAGCACCTTGTCATCCAAATGAGGCCGGACCCGCTTGGACCGGGCCTCGAACATTTTTCTTTCGGCCGACTCCAGCAGCAACCGGTCGTCAGCGGGCAATTCCGGCTGGACGATGCTCAGGACATTTTGGTTTTTCAGTGGCTCCGGGTCGCTGTGATCCTCAAAATTTCCGTGATCGGTGATCCCGAAGTAATTCACCGCGACGTTGAATTCCTCCGCCGACAGCAACCGGGATAATTCCGCCTTGGTCCAGCAGTAAAACTTACCCTCCTTGCCCTCGCTGTCGGCGTCCTCGGCGGAATAAAAGCCGCCCTCCGGATGCGTCATGTCGCGCAACACATACCGGATGATGTCCCGCGCCACCTCCGCGTATTTCTGCTCTCTGCTGGCCAAATAGGCGTCGAGGTAAAGGTTCACCAGTTGCGCGTTGTCGTAGAGCATTTTCTCAAAATGCGGCACCAGCCATCGGGCATCCACCGAGTAACGCGCAAAGCCGCCGCCAAGCTGGTCGTAGATGCCTCCTGCTGCCATTTTATCGCAGGTGTGCAGGACCATCCGAACGGCCTCCTTGTCATCCCATCGCATTCCTTGGCGCAGCAGAAAGATGGGCTGGCTGGGCCGGGGAAATTTCGGCGCGCGGCCGAACCCGCCATTCTTGGGGTCGTATTCCTCCTTGAACTGCGCCATGGCAGTTTGAAGCACCGAGGGAGAAAGCGCCAGAGACTCACTTGGTTGCTGGGAAGTAAACGCCTTGAGGCGCTCAAAAAAATCGCTCGACGACGAGTGGATTTCCTCCCGGCGCGATTCCCAGGCATGGGCAATCTGCTCAAGCACCTGGAGAAAACCAGGCCGCCCGTACCGACTCTCCGGGGGCCAGTAAGTGCCGCCGTAAAATGGCTTCAAATCGGGCGTCAGAAACGCGTTAAGCGGCCACCCGCCCTGCCCGGTCATGGCCTGCACAAAAGTCATGTAAATTTTGTCCACATCCGGCCGCTCCTCGCGGTCCACCTTGATGCTGACAAAATGACGGTTCAAGAACTCGGCGATGGCTTCGTTCTCAAAGGATTCCCGCTCCATGACATGGCACCAGTGACAGGTCGAGTAGCCGATGCTCAAAAAGATCGGTTTGTCCTCGCGCCGCGCCTTTTCAAAAGCCTCCTCGCCCCACGCATACCAATCCACCGGGTTGTGCTGGTGCTGGAGCAGGTAAGGCGATTTTTCCCGGGCCAACCGGTTGGTCCGGCTCTGAATCAAAGTGCTTTCTGCCATGGCGTTCTGTTCCTTTTTATTTTCTGAAGACTCCCGGCAACCGGCCACCAACAAAAACCCTGCCGCAACCAGCCACGCACGGGATTTTCCAAAAGCGATCACCAAGGCAACGTAGTCCCGGCACCGGGTGCTGACAAACATTAATGCCCTCGCGCCTGGCGACGCTGCACATTGAACCTTGAACTTTCCGGGGTGGCCCCTACGTTTTGCGCGTGTTGTCCGAACGTACATGGAGCGCCGAGGCGGTTGTCCGCCTGCTGCTGGGGCTGTTTGTCATCTTCGCCACCGTGCAGCTTGGCTGGGCGGCGGTGGGGAATGTCGGCGTCGCTCCGCCTTTAGCCGACCAAAAGCTGGTGCGAATGATCCTCGGCACGGTTTCCTTCCAGTTGGCCGCGCTAGGGCTGATTGCCCTTTTTTTGCGCGAGCAGCGACTGACCTGGAGCAGCGCATTTGGATTAAAGTCGCCCCGCCTGAGCCGCGCCATTGCACTGGGACTTTTAGCGGGCGTGCTGGTGGTTCCAGCGGCATGGACACTGCAACACCTTTCCGCGCAATTCATGGAGTGGCTCCAATGGACCCCGCAGTCGCAGGAAGTGGTGCGAAACTTTCAGGAATCGCTGACCCAATCCGAAAAGTCCGCTGCTCTGCTCCGCCAGCATATCGTCTTTGGCATCTCGGTCATTGTCATCGCACCGGTTGCCGAGGAGATGCTGTTCCGGGGCGTTATCTACACGACGTTCAAGCAACTGGGCTATCCGCGGCTCTCCCTGTGGGGGACATCGCTGGTGTTTGCGGCCCTGCACTCGAACCTGCCGTCCTTTCTGCCCTTTCTCCTGCTGGCGCTGCTCTTGGTTTACCTCTACGAAGCCACGGACAACTTGCTGGCGCCGATTGTCACGCATAGCTTTTTCAACACGGCCAATTTTGTCCTCATGCTTTATCAGGAACCCATCACCCGACTGATTTACGGACTGCCATGAATGAGTTTCAATTAATTGAAAAGCTGACCAAGGCCCTGCCAATAAACGACTCCGTCATCATCGGCTCCGGAGACGACTGCGCGGTTTTGGATTTAGGACCGGGCGACAAACGGCTTCTGTTCAAGACTGACGCTGTGGTCGAGGGAATTCATTTTCTCAACACCACGCAACCCGAGCTCATCGGCCACAAGGCGCTGGCCCGGTGCCTGAGCGACATCGCCGCCATGTCGGGCGAACCCACCAGCGCGCTTGTCACGCTGGCCCTGCCCCGCGCTTTCGACCCGGTGTTTGTTGAACGCATTTACGCCGGAATGACCGCGCTTGCGGCGAAATATAACGTCGCCATCGTCGGCGGCGAAACCACGACCAATCCTGAGCGCCTATTGATCTCCATCGCGCTGCTGGGCACGGTCGAAAAATCGCGTTGTGTGCTGCGCTCCGGCGCCAAGACCGGCGACGCCATCTTTGTCACGGGCGAATTGGGAGGCTCATTTTCAGGAAGGCATCTGGTATTCGAGCCGCGCCTGGCCGAGGCACGTTGGCTCACGGCAAACTTCACCATGCACTCGATGATTGATTTGAGTGACGGGTTGGCCGGCGACCTGCGGCACATTCTCCACGCCAGCCACGTCGGCGCCGAATTGTTGGCCACCTCCATTCCCATCAGCCGCGCTGCCCGATTGCAGGCACGAGGGGAATCCTCGGCCAAACCGCCGCTGCTGGCCGCGCTCACCGACGGCGAGGATTTTGAACTGCTGTTCACCACCAAAAGCTGCAACGCCGTGCCGCTGCTGGATGCCTGGAAACAGCAGTTTCCTGAAACAAAATTGACCTGCATCGGGAAAATCACGAACTCGCCAGGCCTTAAAATCCGAGACCAGAACGGCGTCAAGGAGTTCAGTGGCAGCGGCTACGTTCATTTTGCCTGAATCCATGCCTGAACTGATTTCCAACAGTCCCGAGGAAACGCGTGCCCTTGGCCGGACATGGGCCTCCGGGGCAAAGCCAGGATGGGTCATCGGCCTTAGCGGCGATTTGGGCGCTGGAAAAACCCAATTGGTCAAAGGACTCGCCGAGGGCCTGGGCGTCACGCAGCGCGTTTCCTCGCCCTCATTCGCGCTGCTCAATGATTACTCCGGTGGCCGAATGCCGCTGGCTCACATTGACCTGTATCGCCTCGAAACCCGGGAGCAAATCATCGGCGCCGGCCTTGAGGAGTATTTATATCGCCCGCATGGCATC
>CALJZV010000440.1 GCA_937983475.1 uncultured Verrucomicrobiales bacterium | reverse complement strand
AGGCGCCTCGCAAATGTGGGCCGCCAAGGAAGTCACGTCGTCGAAACACTCCTCCGGCGGCGTGTCAAGCACCTGATAATCCCACAGCACCTCCAGGCGCTTTTTCTCATCCATTGGCAGCGGCGCAATTTTCATTCAAACCCTCTGAAGCACCCTAGTTTTTGCACCGAGGAAATCCAACCTGTCTGCCTCTGTTTATGCACTCAAAGGTTGCACTAGCCAATTGAGAGGCAGAACCTCACATCAGGTTCCGGTAAAATAAAAAACGCGAAGGCTCACCGCCTTCGCGTGTCATAAAAAAGCTCCAGGTTGAGTCAACTTATCGTTTGAACCCAAGGGGCGCGGCCTGCGGCATCTCGTTGGCGCAAGGCTGGTTGGTGGGCGCCTCGGGGACGCGGTCGTTATGCTGCACCAACTTGTTGGCCAGCATCCAGGCCTCAACTTCCTCGCCACTGACATCGGCAAGCATATGGCCGTTAACCTCCACGCAGGGACTGAGCATCTGGCCGCTTTTTTCAATCATCTCCTGCCGCTGGGCCGGGTCGTTGATGATGTCGCGGTCCTCGAAAGGCAGGTCATATTTTTTCATGACGGCGCGAACGCCGTTGCTCCAGCCGCACCAGGGTTTCAAATAGGCAATGATCTTCGGTTTTTCCATAGGACAAAAAAGTGAATGCTAAACTGCCACAGCCGCATGCAACTTCAAGGCTTAAAAAATGGAGGCTGGCGGCGCGCCTTCGGAAAACAAGTCCTCCACCACCAACTCAAATCCCGGCAGCAGCGACTCCCGAAGCAGCTCCCGCGAGGCCAGAATTTTCTGCAAGGCCATCCCGTGCGGCGTCCCGTGATAAATCTCCACATTGTCGTAGCGCGGATCAATCATCCACAACCGGGGCAGGTTTACTTCTTCATAAATTTGCTTTTTGACAACCGTGTCGATCCGGTGATCTCCTGCATCAATAATCTCCGCGACCAGCCAGGGCCTTCCTGTCGCCGCCGTGACCAGCACAAGGTCCGGGCGCACCATGGTTCCTGGGGAAATGCGAATGACAGACCGTGGCGGGAGCAATCGCGAGACCGTGGAATGCTCCAGGCAGGCCGCCACCCGCCCATGTAGGCGCTCGCAGATGATTTCGTGCCGCCGTCCGGGGCCAAACCTCAAATGCGATTCGCCCTCCAAAATTTCCTCGTAAGGCTCGCTCATGCGCGGGTGATAACTTGCGTCACCGTAACATAAATATAAAAACAGGCATTATTAAACGCCTGTCAGCCAACCGGCAAAAACCTCGCCAACAACCTTGCAACTTCGCGCCGTTTTATTAGGTTCAAGCGCCATGATTATCGCCCCATCACTGCTTGCGGCCAACTTTGCCAGCTTCGGCAAGGAGGCCCGGCGCGTCCAGGATTCCGGTGCCGAATGGCTCCACCTGGACATCATGGACGGCCATTTCGTGCAGAACATTTCCTTCGGCCCGCAGGTGGTCAAAGTGGTTCGGCCCTTCGCCAAAAAACTGGAGTTTGACGTGCACTTGATGTGCTCCAAACCGGAGATTCTGCTGGAACCCTTCGCGCAGGCGGGCGCTGATCGCATCATCATCCACGTCGAACTGGGCGACAAAGTGACCCCGCTGATCTGGAAAATCCGGTCGTTGGGCAAAAAGGTCGGACTGGCCATTAACCCGCCCACTTCGATGTCCCACGTCGAGCCTTACCTCGGGCAAATTGACCAGTTGCTCATCATGACCGTGAATCCCGGTTTCGGCGGCCAGCCGTTCATCACCGAGACGATGCCCAAGATTCAGCAGGCCTACGCATGGCGGCGCGACCGCAATTTTCAATACCGCATCGAGGTGGACGGCGGGATTAATTTTCAAACCGCCTCCGAATGCGCCAAGGCCGGCGCGGACACGTTCGTGGCGGGCACCGGCTTGTTCGGCCAGGCGAGCCTCAAGCGCGCCGTCACCCGCATGCGGAAACTCGTGCAGCAACACGCCCGGCGCGACGACCTAAAAGTGGACTTGAGCAAAGGCGTCCTGCTGGCCTCCCAATCGCCCAACACCTGAGTTTTATTTATGTCAGAGATCAAATTTGGAACCGACGGATGGCGCGCGATCATCGCCGAGGATTTCACCTTCGCCAACCTGGACCGCGTCGCACAGGCGACCGCCGACCACTGGGCTGCAACGCCCGTCAAGGGAACGGATAAAACCGTCGTCATCGGCTTTGACCGCCGGTTTTTGTCCGACCAGTTTGCCAGCCGCACGGCCGAGGTGTTCGCGGGAAACGGCTTCAAGGTCATTATGGGTTCAGAGCCCGCGCCCACCCCTTCGGTTTCCTTTGCCGTCAAGCAGCACAAGGCCGTGGGCGGCGTGATGATCACCGCCAGCCACAATCCGCCCGCGTTCAACGGCTTCAAGCTCAAGTCCCACTTTGGCGGCTCGGCGGACTCCGACGTCTGCCGCGCGGTGGAAAAGCAACTCGACCAAAACCCGGTGCGCGCCCTCGCGAGCGCCGAGGCCATCAAGTCAAAGAAAATTGTCGTCAAGGACATCCGCCCCGCGCATTACGCGGCGATCAAAAAGCTGGTGGACTTCAAGCTCATCGCCAAATCGAAGCTGCGTTTTGCCCACGAATCCATGCACGGCGTCGGCGCGGGCTGCTTTGACGAACTGCTCGACGGCACCACGTGCAAGGTGTCCACTCTCAACGCCGAGCACAACCCCACTTTCGGCGGCATCAACGCCGAGCCCATCGCGCAGAATTACACCAAAAGCGCCGCGTGGCTGAAGAAGCATCCGCACGACATCTGTTTGGTCACCGACGGCGACGCCGACCGCGTGGGCGGCATGGATGGTCGCGGCAATCCGTTGACCACCCACCAGATCATCTGCGCCCTGCTCCATCACTTTTTAATCAACCGCAAGGGCAAGGGACGCGTCGTGAAGGCACTGACCATCCCTCCCGTGGTGCGCCGAATGATCGCCGCGCACGGCATGGAAGTGGTAGAGAGCGGGGTGGGGTTCAAAAGCATCTGCACGGAGATGATCAAGGGCAACGTGCTGCTGGGCTTTGAGGAAAGCGGCGGCATCGGCTTCCCCGGCCACATTCCCGAGCGCGACGGCATCGCCGCGGGCATGATGCTTCTGGAACTGCTGGCGACCGAGCGCCGATCCATCAACCAGATTCTTGCCGCTCTGGAGAAAAAATATGGCCCGCACCGCTACGCGCGACGCGACGCCCATTTCCCCCTGGAAAAACGGGCCGCGCTCATGGAGTTTTGCAAAAATAACCCGCCGTCCAACTTGATCGGGTCGCCCGTTACTGAAGTGAAATCCTTTGACGGCGTGAAGTTCATTGCGGCCAACGGCTCCTGGCTGATGCTGCGCGGGTCCGGCACCGAACCCATCCTGCGCATCTACGCCGAAGCGCCCAGCGACGAAGGCGCACGAAAGCTGCTCCAGGCCGGCGTGCAACTCACCCAGCGAGTTTAAATCAACCGCAGCCTGCGGCGTCTATGGATTGAAGGTTTGAATGCAGTCTGAAGGACTGCCAGAAATTAGCCGGAGGTTGAGGCCGGAGGCCGATACCCCCGGTTGGATGAGTAAAATGCAAGCACCCGGAACGGGTGCAAGAAGGCTCACCAGTCACTCATCGCAGAATGCCGCTGAACAACGACAAACTGTCTTATTTCTCCCCCACCAGACGCCAGGCGGGGGCGACCGGTTTGCCGTCGCGAAGGAGCTTGGCTCCCACACGCCGGGTGCCTTGCAAATACCACACGGCAGTCCGGCCGGTGTCGTGACGCCACAACAGCCGCGTCCAGCCGGGCTTGTCCACGTTGCCCACGCCAACGAGTGTCCAACCGCTCCCCACGCGCCGACCGTCGTTGAGCGGAACCTGCCGTTTCACCGTCGTGCCGGTCATGAGGGTCACCCACACCACCCCGTTGTCCTGCCACACCATGTCGGTGTGACCGTCGCCGTCCACGTCGGCAAAACCGCCCAACTGCGCCCGCCACGGCAGCGCCGAGGCAATAAACCGCTGCGCCTTGAACTGCTTGCCATCCATCAGCATGACCATGAAAAACTGCCCGTCGCGCCAGACCACGTCCTTGTGGCCGTCGGCGTTGAAGTCGCCCACGCCCACCGCCTGCCACTGCGCCGGCATGGCCGGAAGGTGCCCGAGCGTTTCGGTGCGGGTGACAGTGATGCCGTCCAGGTAACCGATGGCCAGACGCCCATCGCGTTTCTGGAACAGCACGTCGCTCTGGCTGTCGCGGTCAAAGTCGCCCAGACCCATCGCGCGCCATTGGGCGGTTTCGTTTGGCGCGAACAACCTGATGGCTCCCAGAAACTGCGCCTGGTTCATCTGCCACACCGCCAGCCGCCCATCCGAGTGCTGCCAGAGGAAGTCGCCGGTTTGCAATGACGTGTTGGTGACGCCGTTGAGCAGGACGGCCATGAAGGTATGATGATTCGGATACTCATCCCCGCCGGCTCGCCATTCAATATTCCAGCCGCTGATAATCACGTCAGTCTTCTGGTCGTTGTTGAAATCGCCACTCAACGTGTAGGCAGGGCCAAAACCCAGGTTGTTAAACTGCTGCGGAGGGCCGAAGGAGCCGTCGCCTCGGCCGGATAAATGGTGAGCGGTTGTTGTTCTTGTCAATGACGTATTCGAAATGTCTGACGTCCAAGCGTTCGCCACCACTATGGCATCCAGCACCCTGTCGGCATTCAAGTCCGCTAATTTTAAATCCCAGAAATCAACAACGTCCGCGTTGGGTGGAAAGCGATCAAACGTAGTGGAAATCGGAGCGCCCACCGTGCCATTACCCCGGCCCAAAAATGCCCTCATCATCTGAGAGCGTGTCTGAAAAATAATTTATATATCAGCCGCCACGTGGCGGCGTGAAGTC
>CALJZV010000439.1 GCA_937983475.1 uncultured Verrucomicrobiales bacterium | reverse complement strand
GCCGTAGAGCCCGCCGACGAGCTTGTCGCCCAACCAGCACTCGACGCTGTGCGCGTGGCCTGCCTCATGAAGGCGGGTGTAGGCTTCAATGAAGGGCAAGGAAATCCAGTTGCCCTCGGTGCGGCGGGTGGCGCAGCCTTCAATGACCTGCCGGAATGCCCGGTTGAAGGTGACGCCAAATCCGGCTCCGAACGCGGCTTCCCCAAGCGGTTCATTTTCCTCAAGGATGACACTCTGTTTGACGGTGCGCTGAAGGGTTCTGGGAAAATGAAGCCGGTCGAACTCGAATACTGCTCCCGGGTCCGGCGACCACCAGGTGACGGGGTGAGCGCTCCAGGGAAAAATGCCGCTCTGTTAGGCCAACATTAGCCGCTCCACCGAAAGGTCTCCCCCGACGGCGACCAGCCCATCCGGAGTGGCCACATGGCAGGGATTGGGAAACTCAAGCCGATCTGTCAGGAGCACGGGCATCACTGTTCCATGGCGTGAAGCAGGAGTGTTTGAAACAGCCCGCTGAGCTCCATGGCACCCATGTAGGGAAGGTTTTCAGCGGTGGGCGGGGCCATGTTCCCTTGATCCGGATCGGGCTTGCCCAGACGCACCCAGCATCCGACCCGCACATCGTTGAGCACCTGAAGCAACCATTCCATCTGCTCGCCATGGAGCGTGACGCGCCATTGGCCGCTGGCCACGGGCCGCCAGTTCTTGTCGGCGAGAAACCTAGCGACCTGGGCCTTGTTTTCCGCGCGCGCCTGTGCCATCGCCTCCCGCAGCAGGGCTTGGCTCTCTTGGACAGCAGTCGAGGTGTCCGGTGTCTTGCTGATCTCATGGTGGTCGGGATTCAGCATGGGATAAAGACAAAGGACTGCGCCCAGCATTTCCTTCTCGCGCTTGCCGAACTCAAAGACAAATTCGGAGCCCTTGCGTTGAATCAGTTTCACGAGTCGCGCTCCATTGTGGCGTGCAGACCGTAGGCCTCCCTCGCGCGCGAGCAGGCTCTTGCCCTGGTTATGCACCTGCATCATGTGGTGCTCGGCCTTCTGCCGCTGCCAGCCAAAAACCACCTGGAACACATGCGTTACGTAGTCCATCAGGTTCACCGGATCATTCCAGCAGATCACCAGATAACCCGGCTCCAACTCGTCGCGAGGCTTGGTTTTCGTCTCGTGCTCGGTGGTGGGAGTTGGAAGGACGGCGGCGTTCACGGCGGTTATGGTTGAATTGAAATCGGCGCAGCAGCTCTGGCGTTACTTCAAAAATTAAAAGACGCCGGGAAGGTTTTCAAGCGGCTCACCCGGCAACATTGACGGCGCCCGAGGAGGGCGCGGGAGCGGACGGCGGCTGGTCCTTCCCGCGAAAACTTGCCCACAGGCGCAATGGCAACAACGCCAGCACGATGATCAGCAGTTGGCTGGCGATAAAGAGCATCAGCCAGAAAAACGCCGCGTCCATGAACCCGTAGGAATGCAGGCCGATGCCCAGCATGTTCACCCCAAACCATGAGAAGCTGGTGATCACGTTGCCGAACACCGCCAGCGCCATCAGACCACGGTCGCGCACCAGTTTGCCCCAGCGGGCGTGCAGAATGACCGCGCACCAGATGACAATGAGCAACGCGCCGTTTTCCTTGGGATCCCATCCCCAGAACCGGCCCCAGGATTGGTCGGCCCAGATGCCGCCCAGGATGGTGCCCACAAAGCTGAACAGCGTCGCAAAACAAATAATGCCATAGACCATCCGGCTCAACGCCTTGGCGGTTTCCGGGCCGAGGGTGCGGGTGAAAAATCCGCGCACGATGTAAATGATCGCCAGCAACCCGGCGATGAACATTGCGGAGTAACCCGTCGTGATGACCACCACGTGCGTCGCCAGCCAGAAGTTGGTGTCGAGGACCGCGCGGAGCATTTCCATCGTGTCCCCGCTCATCGATAGGTGATGCGCGATGATCTGCGTGATGAACCCGACAAACCCGGCGGCCACCAGGCCGATGCCGCCCTTGAAAATGCGCTCCAGAATAATGCCCAACAGCACCGAGCCCCAGCCGACGAACACCGCCGAGGAATAGAGATTGGTCACGGGCGGCCGCCCCTCCAGGAACATGCGGAATATCAACCCGCCGGTGTGCAGCACAAACGCCGTCAGCAACAGGGCGAACGCCGAGCGGCGCAAGGCTTCCGACAGGTTGATCCAGTAAAGGCAGCCCAGCAGCAGCGCTGCCACGTAGATGACCATGGCCTTGTAGAAGGCTTGAAGGTTGTTGAAGGTGTATTCCCGCCGGCCCTTCTTGATTTCCGGCAACAATTGATTGGCCTGTAGCCACGCCTTGTACTCGGCCACGGCTTTGTTGAACTCTGTCGGTTCATTTTTTGTAAAGGCCGCAGTGATGCCCGCCAGGTGCCGCACTGCGGGATGTAATTCGCTGGTGCGCATCGTTTCCCTGAGGGCGTTGCCCATGTTGACCCACCCGTCGCGCGGGTGGCCGGGCCTGGGCGGCACGGCCAGCGCGTAGGCGTATTTGCCCATGTTTTCGTACCGCTTGAAGAACGCGGCCATGATTTGCAGGTCCTCCTTGTCGTGCTCCTCGCTGGCCTGGTTGGCCTTGAGCGCGGCCAGCCCCGGCCCGATGGATTCCTCGAAAATCTTCAGCTCGTGGACAAAATCCTTGGAGCCTTCGGGCTGCAAACTGCTCTTGATGCGGTGATAGAGAATGAGGCTGTCGTAAAGGTGCATCAGGTCCTTCTGGAACGGCGTGCGGGTCTGCGGATCGGACTGCTTGCTGCGCTCGGCGGAAAGCAAACTGCGGGCCTGCCGCTCGATGTCCTCCAAATGCGGCTCCAGGTCGTCAAACGAGTAATACTTGAGCCCGATCTTGTCGGTGCCGATGAGCGTCTCCAGGTCCGGATGCTGCACCCGGAAAATTTTCCGCGTGTCGGCGTCGTCCGGGCGCGTCATGGCCTCGAGCATCCAGTCGGTGGCGCTTAAAGTTTTCTTGTCCTCGGTGCGGACGGCGGACTTGCCGCTCATGTTCAGGAGCGTGTTGCGGGCAACCGAATCGAAAGGTTGGATGCGCCCGTTGAGCAGCACCGGCAGACGGCCGAACTCGGCGGTGTTGAATCCCTCGCGCGGGGCCGGCGGCCGCAATGCCAACAGAATCCACGCGGTTGCGAGCAGGGCCAGAATCCAGGGAAGCCATTTTTTCATGAGCACCTCCGGGAAACAGGCTGGCTGGAAAGTGAGTTGTCTCGGCGAGTGTTCATTTTTTCCGATGAAAATTGTGGCGCTTCATTTTCCGCAAAGGCGCCGCCCATGCTCCCTCTCCCGCCGGGCGTTGGTATCTAAATATCCTTTGGACGGTGATTTTTCTCCCTCTCCCCGCGAGGAACGAGTGGGGAGAGGATTGAGGAGAGGGGATTTTATGAACCAAAACGAGCCTCCTCTCCCCGGCCCTCTCCTCCATCCGATGGAGGAGAGGGTGAAAACACACGGCTCTTGCCAATTCTCCACTTGTGTAAATACCAATGCCCGCTGGGAGAGGGGGAATCTGCGCGGCCGTCATTGCTTTTTGGGCTGGAACGGTTTTGCGATCCGCTGCGATTTTTTGGCCACTTGCCGTCATTGCGCGCTCCTTTCGGCGGTGTCGCGGGCCAGCGCGGGTTCACCGGTTGTGGGTTTGGCCCCGGAGGCCTTTTTCCGGCGCCTGCCAAAACCGACCAAGTGCATCAAAAATTGAACCAGCATGCCCACGCCCATGAGCGTGCAGGCCAGATAGGGCGTGACCCACGCGGGATTTTTCACCACTTGGAAGGCCGAAGATTCCATGCCCGGCTCGGCATTCATCTGGAACTGGAAGAAGGTTTCGCCCGCGTAACGCAGCGGATTGTTCATGTAGATCAGCACCTCGCGCTCCTCGGCGGCCCCGGGATTCTTCAACAGAATGCGGCTGGAAAAATTCTTGGGAATCTCCGTGCCCCGGTATTTCTCGTGCGTCGCCTTGAGCAGCGTGATGCTGTAGGGCTTGTAGTAGCGGATGGGACGCAACACCACCTGGTAAGTGCGCCCCTCGTGGGTGAAACTCTGCGGGGCCTCCAGCAGTTCCCCCAGGACGCTGCTCATTTGCAGCTTGAGGGAATCGTACCACGGATACTTGGAAAGCCAGGTGGACACAACCCACTCGCCCAGCGCGCCGTCCGGGCCGACCACTTCCACCAGAGCCGCGGGTTTATTCTCGTCGTCCATGATGCCGGTGGGGGGCAACTGGGCGAACTGCAACCGGCTGCCAACGCCATCGGCCGCTTTCATTTTCTCGCCGGTTGAACCATCCCGTGTCCCCGAAGGCGTGGAGTTTTCAAACAACTGCTTCACCCGGATGGCGAAAGGAAGCTCAGGATGGCGAATCTCCTCGCCGGGCTTCAGGAACGACTGCGGGATGGACACCACCTTGTCCTCGTCCGGTGAGGTTACATCGATGATGGCCAGCTCATTCTTGCGGGCATCCTCCGAATAATTACGCGTGCCGCCCTCGGGCAGACGCATGACGCTCTCGATCTGGAACACCTCGGTGAGGAACTGGCCGAGCAGGAGCAGGATCAGGCCGCCGTGAATGAGGAAGATGCCGATTTTCTTGCGGCTGATTTCAAACCGCTTGATGTGGGCGGCCAGCAGGTTGATCAGCAACAGCGTGCCGAGCAGCCAACCGCCGGGAAACACGGGAATTTTCCAGGACGCGCCCCCGGGCGACCACCAGACAAAAAACTGCCGGAAGAACTCCTCCTGGGGGCCGTAAGGCCCCAAACGCAACTGGGCCAGGGTGCCCACAAACACCAGCAAAGCCGACAGGCAGAGCAACACCACCGTGAGCCGCAGGGAGGTGAAGAAATTCAGGGCGCGATCAATCATGAGGATGGTGAACCGTGCGGACAA
>CALJZV010000438.1 GCA_937983475.1 uncultured Verrucomicrobiales bacterium | reverse complement strand
TGTTTCAGCCGGCAGGTTCTTTCGTTCTTCCCTCGCTTTTTTGAGAATTTTAGCCTGGAACGCTAAATACTCAGAAAGACCGGAAACTTCAGTCACGTCATTTACAATGAGAATAAGTCCGGAATTTCAGACACGCTCCGAGCCTTCTCCAAACCACTCCGGGCGCCACCACCAGGCCAGTGCAAGGACCACGTTCACATACAGCGCGGCCAGCACATCATCCAGGGTGACGCCCCAGCCGCCATGGAGCGACTGGCTTTGGCTCACGGGCCATGGCTTGGCGATGTCAGCAATGCGAAACAAAACGAACACCGCCGCAGTCATCAGCATGCCCCGGCCGGTGAAAAAATAAGCGGCGCCAGGCCAAATGCCCTTCTGGAAAAATAAAACGCCGAGCCACCAGGCAAAACAGATCGGGATGGCGATAATCTCGTCCAGCACCACCGAGCCGGGGTCTTCCTGGCCGAGGATGATTTCAGCCCGACCGCAGACCCACACCGAAAGGAAAACGCTCGCGAGGACGCCCGCCGCAAAAATCCATGGCGAACCGGGCAGCAAGAGGGCGCAGAACCACAGCATGCCCACCAGCGATCCAAAGGTGCCCGGCCCGTGGGGAATCCGCCCCGAGCCGCCTCCCTGCGCCAGCCAGAGGATGAATGAGTTCATGTGGCTATTGGAAAAATGAACCCCCATTGGAAATAAACAACAAAGGAACCAAGACTCCAAGTTGAAGGTGCGCAACAGCCTTTCAAGATGCAAAAGGTGTCACTTTTGGGGTGGCCTTGCCGGTTCCATGTCAACTCGATGCCCTTTCCTTTCTGGGCCGCTTTTGTGCCTTTCTTACTTTGTTGTTCCACTGCTGTTTTCAGGATGAAGGGCATGGCGGCACGCTAGTTGGCTCATTGTTTGGCATGCCCGGCGGAAATCACACTTCCAGCACCTTCTCGAACTTTGTCAGGTTCCGGACGCTGTTGGGCAAAATATAGGCCACATCCTCCAGGCGAACGCCCCCGATGCTCGGGTAATACAGTCCCGGCTCCACAGTGACCACGTGCCCGGCCTGGAGCGTGTCGGGCGAGGTGGCGCTGACGCGCGGCGACTCGTGGATTTCCAGGCCCAGCCCGTGTCCGGTGCCGTGGAAGAAGCCCTCCATTTTGCCCTGGCGTTTTCCGGTCTTGAACCCTTCTTTGGTGAAGTAATCCTGCACGGCGCGATGCACCTCGGCGCCGGTCACGCCATCGGCCAGTTTTTCAAAGCCAATCTCCTGCCCGCGAAACACGGTGTGGTACATTTTTTTAACGGCCTCGGAGGCGCGCCCCTTGACCACCGTGCGGGTGATGTCGCCAAAATAACCGGTCTTCTGTGAGCGGGGAAACACATCCAGGATGATCGGCTCGTTGGCGCGAAGCACGCCGTAGCCGCGCTCATGCGGATCGCAACCCTGCTTGCCGCCGGCCACGATGGTGTGGCTGGCCAGGCCGCCGGCCTGAATGATGGCCGTGTCGATTACCGCGCGAAGCTTCTCCGATGTCAGCGGCACATGGTTGTGCAGCAGCTTGCGGTCCTTGCCAACCTTGGCGCGCTTGAGCAATTGAATGCCCTCGGCCAGCCCCACCTCAGCCATCATCAAAGCGGCGCTGATTTTCTTCACTTCGTCGGCGCTCTTGAGTTCGCGTTCCGGGAAAAACGTGCCCTCGGTCGGGTCGACGCGAATGTTCAATTCCTCCAACTCGCTGGCAATGCCGTGGGGGAAGGTGCCGGGCACTGTGACCTTTTTAATTTTCTTCTGGCGCAGAATCTCAGCAATCACCTGGCCGAAACTGGGCCAGCGCACGCCCTTGCGGCGCAGCTTCTGGGCGTAGGCGCTCCAGGACAGAATTTTGCAGTGGCGGGCCTGCTTGCGGGCGCGGTCAATCTCCAAGTCGCTCATCACGATGTGGCACTTGCCCTTGAGCCGCATGTAAATGAACGGGTCGGGCACGAACAGGCCCACAGCATAGAGCATGTTCGCGTCATGCTCGCTGTCGGCCACGATGAGGAGATTCTCGCCTTTCATGGAAAGCTTCACAGCAGAAACTGAACCGGAAAAAAAATCAAACGCCAAACAACCGGTCGCCCGCGTCTCCGAGCCCCGGCAAAATGTAGCCTTTCTTGTTCAACTGGCGGTCCACCGACGCGGTGAAGATGGGCACGTCGCCAAAATGCTCCCGCACCTGGCGGATGCCCTCGGGCGAAGCGATCAGGTTGACCATGCGCACATGCGTGGCGTCGCGCTCGGCCAGCAGTTGCATCGCCGCCACGGTGCTGCCGCCAGTGGCCAGCATCGGATCAATGAGGATCACTTCAAAGTTTTTCAGGTTTTCAGGAAGGCTTTTGTGATAGGAGGTTGCCTGGAGCGTTTTCTCCTCGCGCTTGAGCCCGATGAACCCGACCCGCGCATGGGGAATCAACTGCAAAATGGAATCGAGCATGCCCAGCCCGGCTCGCAGAATCGGCACCAGCAACACCTCGCGCTTGAGCCGGTAGCCCTTGGTTTTTTCCAGCGGCGTCCGGACCTCGAGAGGCTGCACATCGAAGGACCGCGTCGCCTCATACACCATCAGCGCGGAGATTTCGCTCAGCACCCGGCGGAATTCCTGCGGGCCGGTGCGCTCGTCGCGCAGGCGGGTGAGGTTGTGCTGGACCAGCGGGTGCTGGATGACCGTGACGTTTTTCAGGGAGGAGGGCATGGGTTTTTCAGGACTGACGAGACGATGGTTTGGTGCGGTTGTAGTCGGTTTTCATGGCAACGCCTGCCTGTAAAGGAAATAAAGGCATCCGGGCTGAAGCCTAGGAAAGTCCACGCCCAAATCCACCTTGATGGTGGACCGGCTCTCGGCGGTGCCAAAAAGGCTGAACAAATCGCCGAGATCAAAGGGCTGCTCGTACTGAATGAGATTCGCATTGGTGATGCCGGCCAGAATTTTGGCGCGCTCAATGGCCACTTCAAAGTTGCCCAGTTCATCCACAAAGCCGATTTCATAGGCTTGGCGGCCGGACAGCACCCGGCCATCCACAAATTCCGTCCACATCGGCTCCAGCGTGCGGCCCGGCTCATTTAATTTGCTGGTGGCTGAATACGACTCCGACCGCCCGGTTTCGACGATGTTGGTGAACTTCGTGTAGGTTTCCATGATGAGCGACTGCACCATCTCGCGCTCTTCCTCGGGCACCTCCTCGGGCTTGCGCATGCCGCTGAGCATATCCTTGAACTCGCCGCTCTTATACACCTCGGGGCGCAGGCCGATTTTGTCCATGAGCCCGCGGTAATTAAAGCCGTGCAGGATGACGCCGATGCTGCCGGTGATGGTCAGTTCGTTGGCCACAATCCAGCGGCACGGTGCCGCCACGTAATAGCCGCCCGAGGCCGCAACCGTCTGCATGGAGGCGACGACCGGTTTTCCAGTGATCTCTTGGAAGTCGGCGAGTTCGTTGTAAATTTCATCCGAGGCGAGCACTTCGCCGCCCGGGGAATTGATCTTCAGAAGGATGGCCTTGACGTGGGAATCCCGCGTGGCAATCCGCAATTGCTGGCGGATGAATTCCACCATGTTGTCGCCCTTGCGGCTGTTGTCGGCGCTGGTGATGACACCCTCGACCTCGACGATGGCAATCTTGTTTTTCGAGGCGTTGTTCTCGATGGTGTATTCCTGCAAATAGTGACGCTTGTGGGAGACCGATTTTCCGGGGCTCAACGCCGCCCGGAACAGGCTTCCTGATGTCAACAGTACCAGGACAAAAACCATGCCCAATCCCAACAGGAGCAACACCAGCCAGGCCTTGCTGCGTTTTCGCGGCGGCGGTGGCGGCGGCATCATCAATGGCGGAGGCGGAGGAGGCGTCAAGGGAGGCGGAGGCGGGGACATGCGCGGTGGTGGCGGAGCGGCCTGCGCGCCCAGATTTGCGGCAGCCGAAGGCGGCGTCGGCTCCGAGGGAGGAATGGAGCCCGTGGCGTCGGACGGCGGCGCGGTTTCCTGCGGCGCTTCTGAGGATGCGGAGGCTTCAGGTTTTGGCTCGTCGTGCGGTCCCGGCTTCTGCGGCTCACTGGGCTGATTCGGATCCATGATGCGCGAAGGCTAGTTTAACGCCATAAGCCCGGCAAGCGGTATTGCCCCGATTGGCGCGGCGATTAAGGTGTTGAGATTTGCTGGTTTCTGGGCACCCATTTGAGGCGAGCCACTTGGATGCCATCCAAACCCGTGCGCAGCGCGGCAATGTAAAGTTTGCCCTTGTGCTGGATGAGTTCCGGCGCGGCCACGGGAAGGGTGGAAACAAAATAGGTTTCGTCCTCATTGATTCCAAACCGGAGCGGATCGTTGGAACGATAAATGCGGGTGATGGCGTCGCGCCCGTAGCGTTGCGTGCGGAAGAGGTAAAACTCACCGCGCTTGCGCTCGAAGACAAAGGGACATTCCGCGTCCAGCGGCCCGCTGCCGGCGCGCCCGCCAAACGCCACGCGACGGGAATCGCTCCAGTTAAGCAAATCCTTGGATGTGCGGCAGAACACCGCGCCTTCTTTTTTGGGAAACGCGGTGTAATAGCAGTGCCACAGATCGCCGATTCGCAGCACCATCGCGTCGCGGGTGTTGTTGCCCTTGCCTTCGGTGAACAGGCCGGTGCGGCCACCGGCGTTGACGCGCCGGGTGAAGGTTTTGCCGTCGGTGCTGGTGGCCACGCAGATGTTCTCCCAGTCGCCATAAAACATGTAGAACAGCTTGCCGTGGCGGAACACATGCGGCGCCTGTAGGCCGCCGGGCGTTTCGCCAAGCGATGCATCGGCCTGCATGGCGATGCCCATCGGTTTCCAGTTCGCGTCGGTGAGCTTGCGGCCCTCCCATCGGTAAAATAAACGGGTATTGCCGGGAGTTTTGGTGCCGCGAATGCACGACCAAAGCTGCCAGGTGCCGTCCGCGGCCTGCCAGACCGCAAAGTCCACCGGCTGCTGCCGGGAGCCGGTCAGTTCGCCAAGATCGGGATTCCCGGCCACCTGCCACCATGAACCTTCGATTTGCGGAACGAAGACTTTGGGCTCGGCGGCCAGGGCCATGGAGGCCATCGCCATCAACTGGAGAGAAAATAAAAGCTGGTTCATGGGTTTCCTGATAACAGGAAAATTCGCCCGAGGAAACAGTTGGGAATAGTTCCCCGAGCCGCTAACAGGACCGTGCGATTTAGTTTTCGGGATAAATCGCCTCAATGCGCCATCCGTTGTAAGCGGGATCGGCATGGTGAAGAATTTGCGAATCTCCCATTTTTGAAGTGCTCCCCATGGTCACTTCGGCCATTTGCCATTCCACCAGGTAAAGGCCCACATGCTTGTGTTGAATGAGCATACAAGGATTTCCGCCCTGGATGCCTTTGTCCCAAAGGCCCATGGCCCGCCAGTTTTGCCCCAAGGGGTTTCCGAGGTGATTGCGAATCTGGCCCGACCCCAGGAATTGAATGCCGTTCATGTACCACACACCGAGGCGGCCATCGGAGTGTTGCCAAAGAAAATCGGTCTTTCCGTTGCGGTTCAAGTCGCTCAAGCCCGCAAGTTGCCATCCCGGTAAAACAGGTTTGCCATCCCGCAGCAACGTGGAGGAAACGCGATTGGTGCGGTCCATGAACCATGCGGCCAACCGGCCCGTCTCGTGCTGCCAAAGGATGTCGGGCTTGGTGTCTCCATTCAAATCTGCAACTCCGACAGCGCGCCATCCGTTTGCAACGGGTTTTGCAGAAATTAAAAATCCGGCGCTGATGATGTTGGTGCCATCCAAATACCAGGCAGCCAGAGTGCCGTTGGTATTCTGCCAAAGGATGTCGGGTTGCTCGTCCCCGTTGAAATCTCCCAGGCCAGCCAGTCGCCAGCCTGGAGCGACCGGGCGGCCATTTCGCAACAGGCGCAGGTGGACCACTCCGTTATCCAAACTGGCAACAGCAACCCGGCGATCCGCATGCTGCAAGACGAAGTGGGGTTGAGCCATTTCCTGTTTTCTAATGGAAAGTACTGCGTTGGAAACCATCAACTGGGCCCCGAAAGGATTGAACAGGGAGAGCAGCACCGTGTTGGTGGAGGGGCCGCCCTGTCCTTGCAACAACGG
>CALJZV010000437.1 GCA_937983475.1 uncultured Verrucomicrobiales bacterium | reverse complement strand
GCGGCTGGTGGGGCTGTGCCGGCGGGCCGCCGATTTTTTCGTTCAGCAGCCCGCTGACTGCCAGCGCCTGGTCGCGCAACACCAGCGACGGCAACCGGAACCGCGGGCCGCGCGCCAGCAGGCGGTTGTCCGGGTCGCGCTCCAGCAATTGCGGTGTCACCCTAGACGATTGACGATAGGTGGCGCTGGTTACCATCAGGCGATGCATCGCCTTCACATCCCAGCCGGTCCGCACAAACTCGGTCGCCAGCCAGTCGAGCAATTCCTTGTTGGACGGCCATTCGCCCTGCAGACCGAAATCCTCGGAGGTCTTCACCAGGCCGACGCCGAAAAACTGCTGCCAGTAGCGGTTGACGGTGACCCGGGCGGTGAGCGGGTTGGACGGGTGCATCAGCCAGCGCGCCAGGCCCAGGCGGTTGGTGACCTGCAAGTCATGGGAAAATGAAACCGCAGCGGGCGTGCCCGGGCCGACCTTCTCGCCATAGTTGTCGTAAACACCGCGCACGAGGATGAATGTGTCCCGCCGCTGCTCCTGGTCCTGCATAACCATGGTCTTGATCACGGCTTTTTCCTCGTTGGCCAGCGACTTTTTGCTCGCTTCCAGTTTCTTGGCGATGGCGGCCTTGTCCGGGGAATCTTCGGACAGGCCTTTTAATTTATTTTCAAGCGAGGCGATTTCCTGGTTCAAGGCGTTTATTTTTTGGGTCTGCTCGGGCGTTGGCAAACTCATCACCGGGTTGGCCATGCCGCCGGCGTCCACCTTGCCGGTTTCGGGCACATGATTGAAAAAGTCGTAGATCTGAAAGTATTCCTTTTGCGACAGCGGGTCATATTTGTGGTCATGGCAACGGGCACAGGCCAGGGTCAGCCCCATCCAGACCGTCGAAGTGGTATCGACACGGTCCACGACGTAATCCACGCGCGATTCCTCGGGAATGCGCCCGCCTTCGCCGTTGAGCGGATGGTTGCGGTTGAAGCCGCTGGCAATCTTCTGGTCGGTGGTGGCGTTGGGGATCAGATCGCCGGCGAGCATTTCGATGGTGAATTGATCAAACGGCATGTTTTCGTTGAGCGCCTTTACCAGCCAGTCGCGCCAGGGCCACATGGTCCGGGTGGCGTCGTGCTGGTAGCCGTTGGAATCGGCATAGCGCGCGGCATCGAGCCATTCCAGGGCCATGCGCTCGCCGTAACGCGGCGAGGCCAGAAGCCGATCAACCACTTTGTCGTAGGCATCAGGGGATTTGTCCTTGAGGAACCGGTCCACTTCATCCGGTGTCGGCGGCAGCCCGGTGAGGTCGAGCGTGACGCGGCGAATCAGCGTTTCCTTCGGCGCTTCGGGCGACGGTTTGAGCTTTTCCTTTTCCAGCCTGGCAAGGATGAAACGGTCGATTTCATTTCTGGCCCAGCGATGGTTTTTATTTTTTGGCAACTCCGATCGCTGTGGTGGCTGAAAGGACCAGTGGGTCTCCCATTTCGCCCCCTGGCGGATCCATCGCTCCAGCAGTTCAATTTGCTCCCGGGTCAGTTTGCGTCCCGAATCGGGCGGCGGCATCAGGTCGTCGGGGTCGGTCGTGACCATGCGCTTGAAGGCCTCGCTGTGCTGCGGGTCGCCGGGGACGATGGCCGCGTAGCCGCCCAGGTCGGCGGTGACGCCCTCTGGCGAATCCATGCGGAGCTTGGCCTTGCGCTTGGACTTGTCGGGGCCGTGGCAGTGGTAGCAATTGTCCGAAAGGATTGGCCGGATGTCGCGGTTGAATTCGATGGGCGGCGATGCCTTGGGACCCCCTAAAACATGACAAGGCGCGAGGGCGGCGACGCAAAGCACAAGCAGTCCGAAGCGAACACGGCTTCGGACGTCCTGCACCCACGCAAAAATGACCGGGTTGGTCCTCACTGGGAAACGCCTGAACGTAACAATGAATGGAAGGCGGCGCGACGGAAAATATTCATCGCGCAACAGGAGGGCGAGTGAGACGGTTCATTTTATTTCTGGTTGAATGAAAACTTTTGCCACCTTGCCAGTGGCGCGGTTTCGTGTTGAATATGCCGCGCACATGAAAGCTAAATCCAAGTCCGCGAAAACCACTGCCAAGACAGATTCACTTCGCCCTTATTCAAGCACGCTGCTTGACGGCCCCGAGCGCGCCCCCAGCCGCGCCATGCTTTATGCCGTCGGGTTCAAGGAGGAGGATTTCAAAAAGCCGCTGGTCGGCATTGCCTCGACCTGGAGCATGGTCACGCCCTGCAACGCGCACATCGACAAGCTGGCGATGGAGGCGGAGGCCGGCGCCAACAATGCCGGAGGCAAGGCGATCATTTTCAACACCATCACGATTTCCGACGGCATCTCCATGGGCACCGAGGGAATGAAATACTCGCTGGTGTCCCGCGAGGTCATTGCCGACTCGATTGAAACTGTTGTTGCCTGCGAAGGCATGGACGGCTTTGTGGCCATCGGCGGCTGCGACAAGAACATGCCCGGATGCCTGATCGCGATGGCGCGGCTTAACCGCCCCTCGGTGTTTGTTTACGGCGGCACGATTCTGCCCGGTTGCATTACCGGTGACCCGCGCAAGCTGGACATCGTCTCGGTCTTTGAAGCCGTAGGCGCGCACGCCAACAAGAAGATTGATGACCGGCAGTTGCAGAAAATTGAATCGTGCGCCATTCCCGGGCCCGGCTCCTGCGGCGGCATGTACACGGCCAACACGATGGCCAGCGCGATCGAAGCGCTGGGCATGAGCCTGCCCAACAGCTCGGCTCAGAACGCCATTTCCAAGGCCAAGAAGGAGGATTGCCAGCGCGCCGGTGCCGCAGTCGTCGAGATGATCAAGAAGAACATCCGGCCGCGCGACATCATGACGCGCAAGGCCTTCGAGAACGCCATCACCGTGATCATCGCCCTGGGCGGCTCCACCAACGCGGTGTTGCACATGCTGGCGATGGCCTACGCCGCAGGCGTGAAACTGACGATTGATGATTTCACCCGAATTGGGAAACGCGTCCCTGTCATCGCCGACCTGAAGCC
>CALJZV010000436.1 GCA_937983475.1 uncultured Verrucomicrobiales bacterium | reverse complement strand
AGACGCCCGTGGCCGATTATTTCCGGCAGTTCAAGGGCCTGGACTCCGGGCCGCGCTACAACAATGCCGGCTTCTGGGATCTGCCAACGCCCGTCTGCGCCGACATCGATGTGCATTCGGACGATGTCGTCATTTACGACGCGCAGGGGTACCCGGCGCTGAGGCAATTTCTCCAGGACAACGGCATTCGCCACGTCTTGCTCACCGGTTACGCAACCGACATGTGTTATGCCCGGACGTGCGCCGGCTATGAGAATCTGTCGAAGGACTTCAACGTGTTCCTGGTGGGCGACGCGACCCTGGCCACGTTTCCTGCCAACCCGACGCCCCGCTTTGCCACCAGCGCGCACATCTCGTTTGCGTCGCTCGAACAGTTGGTGACGCAAGTGTCGTGGATTCGCCACACGCCCAGAAAAAAATGAGCGCGCCATTTTTCAAACCCCTTTCACGCCGTCGTTTCCTTGCCAGTTCCGCGCTCGCCGCCGGAAGCGCGTTGCTGCCGCGGTTCGCGCGAGCGGAGGGACGCCCGGAGGAACTGCGCGACAAGGCGCTCATTGCCATCACGCTCGATCTGGAAATGGCGCGCAATTTCCCGCGCTGGGAGGACACGCACTGGGATTATGAAAAGGGCAACATCAACGAGGAGAGCAAGCGTTACTCCGTCGAGGCCGCGCGGCGGGTGAAGGCCGCCGGGGGCGTGATCCATTTTTTTGTCGTCGGTCAGGTGTTCGAGCAGGAGAACGTGGACTGGCTGAAACAGATTGCCATGGCCGGCCATCCAATCGGCAACCACACCTACGACCACGTCTATGTGCTGGCGACCAAACCCGAGGACATCCAGTTCCGTTTCCGGCGCGCGCCGTGGCTCATTGAGGGCAAAGCGCCCGCGCAGGTGATTCGCGAGAACATTGAGCTCACCAACACCGCGCTGAAGGCGCGGCTGGGCATCGCGCCGGCTGGGTTCCGGACGCCGGGCGGATTTGCCACTGGCCTGCACGGGCGGGAGGACGTGCAACGCATGCTGCTCGACCTCGGCTTCAAATGGGTGAGCTGCAAATACCCCACGCACCCGAACTGTTTGCCGGGACAGGAGCCCGGGCCGGAGGTGTTCGAGGGCATCGTCAAGGCGCAGGCCGAGGCGCAGCCGTTCGTGTATCCGACCGGCCTGATCGACATTCCCATGAGCCCGGTCAGCGACATCAACGCCTTTCGCACCGGGCGCTGGAAGCTGGAGTATTTCCTCAAGGCCATCCGGCTCGCGGTCGAATGGGCCATCGAGCATCGCGCCGTGTTTGACTTCCTCGCGCACCCCTCGGTGTTGTATCCGAACGATCCGGAGTTCCGCTCGATCGAACTGATCTGCGACCTGGTCAAGAAGGCTGGCAAAAAGGCTCGCATCGTGGATCTGGACACGATTGCGCTTCGCGCGAAATAAAGGGTTTTTTCCGTCGGAGGCTGCTTTGTGTTTGGCGGGGATTTCCTCTCGTTCAGACAAGCAAGTTTCCCTTCTGAAGGCTGGACTTGTGTCACCAAAAAAAGATAGAGTGGCACACTCCATGAGATCGTTATTCATATCCCCCATCGCCCGTGTTGTCTCAATGCCAGGATTGCTGGTCGGCTTGATGACAATTCATTGCGGTTTGCTGCCTGTTATTTCTTCCGATTTGCCCCCAAACGTCCGCTTTCTGGACGCCGCCACGGGGCAGGCCGTCCAGCCGGAGATACTCGCCGGAGCCGACAACGCCGGCGGCGCCAATGTCCGGATTCGCGCCGTTGCCAAGGGCTATCGCCCCTTTGTCGGCACGCTGGAGCCCGCCTACGGCGGCGCCCCCATTCAGGTCGTGCTGGAGCCGTTGAATCCACCCCGCGAACTTCAGTTGGATTATATCCAATCGTTGCGCCGCCCGGATGCCACGGTGGTGAACGGGTTCGTGGTGGACGATGCGACGGGCAAGCCGCTCGGAAAAGTCCGGGTGAAAACCCTGCCCAGCGGCAGTGAAACGACCACGGATGAAAGGGGTTATTTTCAAATTTACCTGCCGCTGCCAGCCACCGAGGAGGCCGCGCAGCAGCCGACGATGCTCTCCTTTTTCAAGGGTGGTTATCAGGTTGAGGAGCACGCGAACATTGACCTTTGGCCCAACGGCGACTGGACGTATCAGGTGAGACTGGTCAAGGGGCAGGGCAGCCGCGTGTTTGATGATTCGCATCCCCGCATCAAGTTGAAAACGCCCCTGGCCGGACAGCACTCCTCCAGCGCTGCCGCCAATTCGCAGGAAAATGAAACCGCACCATCATCGTCGGAGGAGGCACCGATGTTGTTGACCCTGGCATCGGGAACGCCGCCTGCGGTTCGCGTGCCGCAGAACATCCGCGTGCTGCTGACCAATGGCACCGTGGAATACGTTTCCCTGGAACTTTACACACGGCGGTCGCTGGCCAAGGAATGGATTTCGTCCTGGGGCAATTACAGCGGCGGCAGCAATTCGCTTCGCGCCGGGGCGGTGGCGATTCGCACCTATGCCGTCGGCTATGTGAACACCCCGCTTTCAACCGCGCACGACATTTGCGCCACAACCACTTGCCAGGTGTATGGCACCATCACCACGGCCAATGCGGACGCCGCGGTGGCCGCGACCACCGGCGTGGTCATGTACAAGGAGGGCACCACCGGCGTCGGTTTTAAATTGACCGAGTATTCCTCCGAGAACAATTCGCTTGGCTTTCCCTGCGGCGACGGGTTTACCGCGCCCACTGGCGGTTGTATTTCCGATCCGGTGTGCTCCGGGGAAACGCGTTACGGTCACGGGCGCGGTATGTGCCAGTGGGGGACGGCCAAGTGGGCCACCGGCTTGAAATTCCCGGGCAACAGCACCGCCAACTCCACCATGACCAACGGCCAGCCCAAGCGCGATTGGGTCTGGATGCTGGAGCATTATTTTCCCACGCTGCATGTCATGTATGGGCAGCCACTCACGATCGGCGATTCGGTGCAGGTGGCCCGCGCCACTGTCTCGGTGCGCATGTGCGGCGATGGCGGCATCGCCAGCGGCACCAATTGCACCTTGATCACCACCAAGTCCGTCGGCTCCACCGGCACCATCATTGACGGCCCGGTGCTGGTGACGTCCGACAACTCCGGCTACACTTGGTGGAAAATTCAATTCAACGACGCCGGTCCCACCATTGGCTGGGCGGCGGAAAACTGGATTGAGCGTGTCATCCCGGCCCCCGCCGCACCGAGCAATCTCATCGCCACTCCGGATTCCTCGACGCAAATCAACTTGTCCTGGAACGACAATTCCACCGATGAGCGGGGATTCAAAATTGAGCAGGCCAGTTCAGTCGGAGGCCCGTGGACGCAGATTGCCACCGTCTCCACTAATGTCACCACGTTCGCCCAGACCGGGTTGACGCCCGGTTCGACCTATTATTACCGCGTTCGCGCGCACAACTTTGGCGGCAATTCCTCCTATTCCAGCACTGCCAGCGCCTCCACGCCCGACACGGCGCCGACCCTGACCGCCATTCCCAACATGACCGTGGACGTGGGCACGCCCATCAATTACACCAACTCAGCCTTTGCCCCGGACTTTGTGGACAAGGTGGCTGACTTCGAGGAATTCGCCGACGGCACGGCCAACGGCACAGTGCTGTTCCGGGCTCCGCGTAATTCTGGCAGCACGTCGTCCTTTCTGGAAACGTCGCCTGACGTCTCCACAGTCACGGGCACTTTCCCCGCGAACGCCGAGGCTGGCAGCCGTGTGCTCAAGGCCAACTGGAGCTTCTCCGGCGGGACCAATCCCTGGTTGCGCCTGACCACCGCATCGGCCACCAGCCTGCCCAATCCGGTGATTGATTTCACCCGCCGCCTTCGATTTGACATGTATTCTGACAAGGATGTGAAGGTGGGCCTCGGCTGCCGCGAAACCTCGACTCCCGCAGGAACGCCCATTGGCTCGGACGGTGGCACATCGGGCTCGTCCATCGAATGGGTGGGGGTGCCTTCCAAGAACGGAAGCGCGCCCAATCCCAGCCGCACGGTCACGGCCGGTGCCTGGACAACGCTTTCCTTTAATTTACCGAGTGAACCGGTTCAGAGCTTCAACAGCGGCAACGGGGTGCTGGCCTCCGGACTGGGGGTGTTGGAGCATCTGGCGCTGGTTCCCGCTGGCGGCAACGGCGCCTACACGATTTACGTGGATAACATCGAGGTCTTTTCGCCCAAGACGCTGACCTACAGTTTGGAGCCCGGCGCGCCCGCCGGGGCCAGCATCAACCCCACCACGGGCGTGTTCACCTGGACGCCCACCGCCGGGCAGCGCGGCATTCACACCATCAGCGTGCGCGTCACCGACAACGGCACGCCGAATCAAAGCGACATCAAGACCTTCACCGTCACGGTGCCGTTTGCGCCCACGATCACGGGCGAGCCCCAAAGCCAGGCGGTCACCAACGCGGGCGGCAGCGCGACCTTCACCGTGATGGCCACGGGATACCCTTTAAATTATCAATGGTATTTCAACGGCTCAGCCATCGCGGGGGCCACGGGCAGCGCCTATTCCATTGCCAGCGTGCAAACCAGCCATATCGGTTACTACTCGGTCGTGGTCAGCAACAACCTGGGAACGGCCGCCAGTATTCAGGCGTCGCTGGCCATCGGCCAGGTCTTGTTTGCCGACGATTTCAACATCGACAGCAGCGGCGACTGGACAATCAACACCACCAGCAGCGACACGCAGGTGACCTTTGCCTATGATTATTCAGTCAATGGCATTCCGCCCGCGCCCGGCCAAACCAACACCTTGGGAACGAAACTTGAGGCCAACATCGTTTCGCCCACGGGCACCGAGGCGCTGAGTATTTCGCCGGCCGGCCAAATCTTCTCTGGCGACTACCAATTGCGGTTTCACCTGTGGATGAATGCGGTCGGCCCGTTCCCCAATGGGGGCAGCGGCTCGACGGAGTTTTTCACCGCGGGTGTCGGCACGGCGGGGGACCGGGTTCAATGGACGGGTGCCGGTTCCACAGCGGATGGCGCGTGGTTTTCCGTAAGCGGTGAAGGCCAGGGCACGGACAGCGGCACCACGACGCTCTCGGATTTCCAGGCTTACAGCGGAGTGACGCTTCAGAACACCAATACCGGGTTTTATGCCGCTGGCACCGCCGCCAACGCGCGCGGCAATGGGCACGCGTATTATCATTCCGCGTTCCCCGGCGGGCAGACGGCTCCCTCCCAGCAGCAGAGTGCTTTTCCATCCAGCCAGACCGGTTCGTTGGCTGCGGGCGCTGTTGGCTTTGCCTGGCGCGACGTCGTCATCACCAAGACCAATAACGTGATTGAATGGCGCATGGACGGCCTGCGCATTGTTTCTCTGACGAACATCACGTTGACGGCCAGCAACATTTTCGTTGGCTATTGGGATCCGTTTACCAGCGTTGCGGCCAATCCCGCCGTGCAGTTTGGGCTGGTGGATAACTTGCGTGTGACGACCATCGCCGATGCCGGTGTGCCTCCGGTGATTACTCAGCATCCGGCCAGTGGCACCCACAACGCCGGCTCCACGGTCGTGCTCAGTGTGGCGGCCACCAGCGCCACGCCGCTGCGTTACCAGTGGCTGTTCAACGGGTCGCCGCTTGCGGGCGCAACTCAGTCTTCCTTGACGTTGAACAATGTCCTTGCCGCAAACGCAGGGGATTACTCGGTCATCGTGATGAACGACCGCGCTCCCGCCACCAGCGAAACAGCCACGCTCACGGTCAACGATCCCTTCATCACGGCACAGCCTGCTTCACAATCACGCAATGTCGGTCAGTCGGTGACGTTCAGCGTCTCGGCTTCCGGCACAGGCCCGTTGGCGTATCAGTGGCGCAAGAACGGTGGCAATCTTTCCGGGGCAACGGCGTCGAGTTACACCATTGGCAGCGTGGCGTCGGGAGATTCGGGGAATTATGACGTGGTTGTCTCCAATGCCCAAGGCAGTGTCACCAGCAATCCAGCGACTCTGACGGTGAATGTGCCCCCCACGATCACCTCGCAACCCGCCTCTGCGAGTCGCAACGCGGGGCAGTCGGTGG
>CALJZV010000435.1 GCA_937983475.1 uncultured Verrucomicrobiales bacterium | reverse complement strand
CAACTCCTGGTCCTTTTTATTTTTCTCACCGTTTCTGGGCGGGCTGCCGATGACTACACGCTCGGGCCGGACTCGGAGTTCAACCCCAAGGTCCCGCAGGGCGAAGTGACGAAGCATCGCTGGGAAAACAGCCGGATTTTTCCCGGCACCGTCCGCGATTGGTGGGTATATGTGCCCAAACAATATGATTCTGACAAACCAGCCCCCGTGATGGTGTTCCAGGATGGCGGCAATTACGTCAACACCAACGGCGCCTGGCGGGTGCCGTATGTGTTCGACAACCTCATCGCGCGCAAAGAACTGCCGCCGCTCATCGGCGTTTTCATCAATCCCGGCCAGTCGCCCGACGCCAAGCCCGGCGACAAGCCGAAGAACCGCAGCGTGGAATACGACACGTTGAGCGACGCTTACGCGCGGTTTCTGCTGGAGGAAATCCTGCCCGAAGTTGCCAAAAAATATAACCTTGCCACCAACGCTGCCAGCCGCGCCATCTGCGGCGCCAGCTCCGGCGGCATTTGCTCCTTCACCGTGGCGTGGGAACGCCCGAATGAATTCAGCAAAGTCCTGAGCACCATCGGCAGCTTCGTGGACATTCGCGGCGGCCATGTCTATCCGTTTGTCATCCGCAAAACCGAGACCAAACCGATCCGCGTCTTCCTGCAAGGCGGCTCCAATGATCTGGACAATCAGCATGGGAACTGGCCGCTGGCCAACCAGACCATGGCCGCCGCGCTGAAGTTCAAGGGATATGATTATCAATTTGTCTTTGGTGACGGCGGACACAACGGAAAGCATGGCGGCTCCATTTTCCCCGATGCCGTGCGCTGGCTTTGGAGGGATTACCAGCCTGTGGTTCGTTGAGAGGCCTTTTATTTTTTTACAAGGCAACTTGAAGGTTGCCGACGCCAGCCCCGCTGTGGTTTTATCCCAGTTCAGCGACCTCCCCCGACGCCTTATTTTATTATGAACACTGACAAAGTTTCTCGCAGGAATTTTTTGAAATCCACCTCCTCGGCTGTGGCTGGCAGCGCCCTGATTGGCTCGCTTTCCATTGAGCGCGCAGCGTTCGCGCAGGGCGATGACACCCTGAAAATCGCGTTAATCGGCTGCGGCGGGCGCGGCTCCGGCGCGGCAAACCAGGCATTGCGCGTCAGCGGCAAGGTCAAGCTCGTTGCCATGGCGGATGCCTTCGGTGATCGTCTGGACAAAAGTCTCAATGAACTCGCAGCCCAGCACAAAGAGAAGGTGCAGGTTCCTTCAGAGAACAAGTTTGTTGGTTTCGACGGCTACAAACAGGCCATCGCGCTGGCTGACGTGGTGATTCTGGCCACGCCGCCTGGATTTCGCCCGATACACTTCGAGGAAGCCATTCGCCAGGGCAAGCACGTGTTCATGGAAAAGCCCGTCGCCGTGGATGCGCCCGGCGTCCGCAAAGTGCTTGCCGCCGCCGAGGAGGCCAACCGTAAGAACCTCAAGGTGGGCGTCGGCCTACAGCGCCGTCATCAAAGCGGCTATCTGGAAACCATCAAGCGGCTCCATGACGGCGCGATTGGCGACATTGTGAGCATGCGCGCCTATTGGAATGGCGCCGGTGTCTGGGTCAAAACCCGTCAGGAACTGGAAGCCGCCGCAGGACGTTCCCTGACCGAAATGGAGTATCAGATGCGCAACTGGTATTACTTCAACTGGCTTTGCGGCGACCACATCGTCGAGCAGCACATTCACAACCTGGATGTCATCAACTGGATCAAGAATGCCTACCCGGTTCGCGCCCACGGCATGGGCGGTCGCGAGGTCCGCAAAGGCGCGGACTTTGGAGAAATTTTCGATCATCACGCGGTGGAGTTTGAATACGCCGACGGCTCGCGGATGTACAGCCAGTGCCGCCACATTCAAGGCTGCTGGAACAGTGTTTCCGAGCATGCCCAGGGCACTAAGGGCACGGTGAGCCTCGACGCTGGGCGCGGGTTCATTATGTCAGGAGAAACGGCTTGGCGATTTAAGGGCGAAGGTACCCGCGATGCCTATCAGCAGGAGCACGACGATCTGTTTGAAGCCATCCGGAACAACACGCCTTACAACGAGGCGATTTTCGGGGCGATGAGCACCATGACGGCGGTGCTGGGACGCCTGGCAACCTACTCTGGAAAACAGATCGAGTGGGACGAGGCGTTTAATTCCAAAATCGATTTATCGCCGAAGGTTTACGCATGGGATGCCACGCCGCCTGTGTTGCCGGATGACAATGGAATGTATCCGATTGCCATTCCCGGCAAGAGCATCGTGGTCTGATTTTCAGCGGACAGGTGCGTAAAAGTGGCGAAAACCTGGGGATTCGTGGACTTCCACCACGTCAGTGGGCTGCCGTTCCACACGCGCAGCCGCGCCGGTATATTTTCTCAACAATTGAAGCCCATCCTCCGGCCCCAGCACGCTGATGGCCGTGGCCAGGCTGTCGGAAGTCATGCAATCCTTTGCAATCACCATTACAAGGCTGTGATCAGTGAGGCCAATGCCGGTGCGCGGGTCCACGATGTGCGAATAGCGTCGGCCTTCCATCTCAACGAATTGAAACGTGTCGCCCGAGGTCGTCAATGCGGCGTCTTTTAACCAAATAAAACGGCGCGGCGCGGCGGAATCCAGCGAGGAAAGTTCAATCTGCCAACCATCTCGCCCGGGCGGCGGCGAGCTGGCAGCAAAGTCTCCGCCACCGGAAACCAGCGCGCTGCGAATGCCATGCTGCTTGAGGGTTTTGAGCGCCTCGTCCACAGCGTATCCCTTGGCAATGCCGCCCAGATCCAGCCGCATTCCCGGCACCCGCAACAACGCCGAGCGATCTTTTTTATTTAACCGAAGATTCCGGTAGCCAGTCGCGGCCCGGGCCTGCTCCAGCCGCGCGGCATCAGGAAATTGTTTGTCGCGGCGCGCCTTCCGCCAGAGCGTGACACACGGCCCGACAGTGACGTCAAAAGCCCCATCGGTCCGCTCGGCAAGCTGCTGTGAGCGCTCCAGCACTCGCCACAATTCGAAACTGACCGGGACGCTGACACCTTTGCCCGCTGTTTGCGACAGCAAGGTCAGTTCACTATCGGTCTCATAGTCGCTCATGATCTGATTCAGTTGTGACACGCGCGAAAAAGCCGCCTTGGCCGCAGACTCCGCATGCGCGCTGTCACGGGCAAAAAGCACAATGCGGAAGGGAACGCCCATTTGCGGGCGAGTGAACTCGAACCGCTCCATGTCGCCGAAACGGGGCGCGACGCAGCCCAAGGGCAAAGCCGCCAGCAGCAGCAGCAGCGGCCAAACAGGAAGGTTGCTTCGTCGCATCGCCATGGCACCAATCTGCAAGACTGACCGGGGCGTGAAAAGCCCCGAGTATTTTTGCTTTGCGGAAAATAAAGCGCTGATGTTGGGTTGAGCCATGTTCCAATACATCGCGCTAGCCAAAGACAAATCCTGGCAACCTGGCCCTTACGAGGGAGTGGAATTGAAGATTCTGCACCGCAACGAACAGACGGGCGGTCTGGTCGTGCTGCGCCGGTTTAAGGAGGGGGTCACTGTTCCGGCTCATACTCACAAGGAGGCCAACGAATTCGCCTTTGTCCTTTCCGGTCAATGGGTCGAGGAGGGCTTTGCTTACCCGGAGGGCTCGTTCTTCTTTGCGCCGCGTGGTGAAAAACACGGGCCTCACTTTGCCCAAACGGAAGTCCTCAGCCTGACGCTGTTCGACGGGCCGCTGACGGTCGAATAAATGCCCAGAAAAAAAGAGCCGGAGTTTGTCCACTCCGGCTCCGTGCGTTGACTGTTATTCAGTGAATTTAATGCGCTGGCCTTTGGACGACTTTGGATTCTTCCGGCATCAACCCAAGACCAATGGATACCGCTGCGATGACAAGATGCAGCCAAGCATCAGCCATGTTGTTGGCAATGAAACCAAGAACAGGCCGGTCGCCTGCCATGAACCCGAGGATGGACACCAAGCCGTAAATGACACCGAAAGTCAGGAAAAAGACTTTCGAGGCATGCAACCCGGTGTAGCCCACCCACAGGGCAATTGAGCCTGTCAGCAAATGAATGATGTTGTGTGCGGCATTCACATGGAACACACCGAACAGATGACCATTCGGCGCGACGGCTGGAAGAAATCCAAGGAATCCGATCAATAAAAACACGGTTCCGAAGATTTTTGCTGCTGTGGTTAACATAAGTTCCTCCTTTTCTCTTTACTTTAATTTACCTCTGTTTTCCCAATTTCGCAGCCCTCCCCGCCGACGCCACACTGGTTCAGGGCTGCCCAAAACCTCCCTGAACCTTGAGTTGGTTTTCAATCAACAACCCTTGCACTTTTTCCTCTATTTGCTTCTTGGCGGCCTCGCTGGGCACCGTGCCTTTAAGGAGTATTTTGCCTCCCTCCGAGGTCACCTGAACCGAATCCGGTGCGAATGAAGGGTCGGATTGAATGGCTGAACGAACGCGTTCCAACATGTTTGCAGCGCCAGCTGGTTCGGTAACCACTTGGGCATCCTGCACTCTGAACCCGGAGCTCGGGGCGGACGGGGTTTGCGCCTCGTCCAGCTTGATTTCCTGTGGCTGCGCTCCGGCTGGCTCCCGGATTTCCTTGGTTTCCCGGGCTTGTTCCCCTTCCAATCCCGGCTGGTCCTTAAGCAATTCGGCGCCTTTCTTCTGCTGCATTTTCAATTGATCCTGGCGCGGGGCTCCCGCCGGTTCATTTAATTGAGGGCGTGTTTCCTGCGACCGGAAGTCCTGCTGCTCCTGCCGGAATTGCTGTTGTTGATCCTGACGGAACCCTTGTTGATCCTGAAGTTGGTATTGCTCTTCCTTCATTTTCTTTTCGTGCTCCTGCCAAGTGCCCTTGGGCGCGCCCGCGGGCTCCCGAATGCCTCTACCGGCTTGCCAGTAGGGCTGCTGGCCGAAATGACTGTAAACCTCCTTCACATAGGATTGTGTAGAGGCTTCGGACCAGTTGTTCCGGTCAAAGGCTGGAGCATTCTTCAAAGTTTCCTTGTCCACATTTAGAATCAGCGTCTTGCGATCGCTTGAAGGTTGGAACTGGGACGGCGGCAACGCCACCCAATGATCGCCCACTCCCAGAAACCCCCCAGCGCTTACCACGGCGTAGGCAATCTGGCCGGACTGCAAATCCACGACTACATCGCGGATCTCGCCAATGGTTTCATTGTTGCGATTCTTGATGTTCGTCCCAATCAGTTCGGTAGCCTTGTTCACCTGTCCGAATTTACGCGATGACGGAGGTGCTGTGGGATCGCGATATGCCGGCTGCGCTGTTGTTTCCCGATGTGTCTGTTGAACCTGGGTTTCGCGCCATTGGCGGGTTTCCTGTGTTTTTCGCTCTGTAGCCGCCGGCTCATAGAAGCGCGTTTCGCTGAAGGATTGCAGTTGCACTCCCGGCACAATGACCGTTGGAGGAGCCTGTTCGTTCAACTTGCGGTCCGTGTATTCCGCAGCACCCTTGCCTCGCTGATACATTCGCAAAACCCGGTCACCCTCCTGATCCAGTTGATCCGCCGCGTCGAAACGATCCTGAACAAGCTGGTGATACTGCCGGGACAATCGAGGAGCGCCTGCAGGCTCCGAAACCTGCCAAGACCCACGGGCAGCCCCAGCTGGCTCCACAAATCGCCAAGTTCCCTGGGAAGCGCCAGAAGGATCCTCGACTCTCATGTCCCAAGACTCGAAGGTTGAAGCCCGTTCCGATGTCGTTTTCATCTGAGGCTCCCCCTTGCCGAAATATTGGTAAACCTTGCGGCTCCAATTGGGATCACCCATTTCCGGCCATTGATCACGCTGGAACGATGGCGCGGCCTGGAATCGTTCCTTGCTGACGTTCAGAATGAGAGTTCCCTCCTCAGGGCCTGCATTGAGGGCGGAAAGTGGAACAGCGGTCAGCTTGTCGCCAACCCCCAGAACGCCCCCCGTTGTGATGACGGCAAAAGGAGTTCGTCCCGATTGGAAATCAAATATGATGTCCTTCACGTCGCCAAATTTCTCCCCTTGGGTGTTTTCCACTTCCATTCCGATGATATCGGTT
>CALJZV010000434.1 GCA_937983475.1 uncultured Verrucomicrobiales bacterium | reverse complement strand
GGAACATAATACCGCGCATTCTCGAACAGCCTGCGCTCTGCCGACGCGCTGTTTTGCGACGCATCCGGTTGAGCCATCTGCTCGGGAAACGGCCACTGAAGTCCGCCAGCGTCATCCAGCATCCGATAGTCGGCTATGCCCGAAAAATCGCAGGGTTGGCCGCGCGAAAGCTTTTTCAGAATGCCAAACACAGCCTCGGGCGAACTCCAGTCCTTGAACAGCGGCGCGCAGCCCCAGTAATGCGCCACGAGCCGGAAGATGTTGAAGTCCGAGAGCGCCTGTCCGGGCGCGCGCGCGATTTTCTTCACCAAGCCAATTCGGCGCTCCGAGTTGATGAAGGTGCCCTCCTTCTCGCCCCATCCGGCGGCGGGCAGAATCAGGTGCGCCTGCTTCGCCGTTTCGGTGGTGTGATACATGTCCTGAACGACCAGAAAATCGAGTTTTCCAAGAATCCGCCGGGCTTCGCTTTGGTGAATCCACGAGTGCGCCGAATTGGTTGCGATCACCCAAAGCCCTTTTATTTTTCCACGATCAACGCCGTCGAGAATCTGGTCGTAGGCCCAACTGTTCTGCTGCGGAATCGTCTCCGTTGGGATGCCGAGAATCCGCGCCACTTTCTGCCGATGCTCGGCTTTTAGAAAATCGTGGCCGCCCAGCAGGTTGGTTGTGTTGCTGAACAGGCGTGAGCCCATCGCATTGCACTGTCCCGTGATCGAGTTCGCGCCGGTGCCGGGCCGTCCGATGTTGCCGGTCATCAGCGCCAGGTTGATGATTGCCTGCGCGGTGCGAGTAGCCTGATGGCCTTGGTTGACCCCCATGGTCCACCAAAATGAAACGCGCTCGCTTTTACCGATGGTTTCAGCGAACCGGCGCAGTTGCTCCAGCGAAAGCCCAGTGGCCTCAATAACGGCCTCTGGGGAACTTTCCGGCGTCGCCAGAAAGGTCTCCAGTTCCGCGAAGCCGCTGGTGTGGTGTTCAATAAATGAACGGTTGATCCATCCGTTTTCGATGAGCAGCCGCGCCAGGCCGTTGAGCAGCGCCAGGTCCGATTTTGGCCGGATGGCGTAATGCTGCGTCGCGGCCATCGCGGTCTCGGTTTTGCGCGGGTCCACGACGATGATTTCCGGGCGGCGCCGGTTCCGAAGCACGCGCTGCCAGAGGATGGGATGCGCGATGCAAAGATTGGAGCCGATCAGGACGATGACATCGGATTCTTCAAAATCCTTGTAGGTGTAAGGCGGGGCGTCGAAACCGAAGGATTGCTTGTAAGCGGCCACCGAGGTGGCCATGCACTGGCGCGTGTTGCCGTCGCCATGCACGATGCCCATGCCGAACTTTCCCAGAGCCCCAAGGAAAGCGAGTTCCTCGGTGACGATCTGCCCGGTGCCCAGCCACGCAACCGATTCCTTGCCGAACTGGTCCTGGATTGCCTTGAAGCGCAATGTGAAGACCTGCATCGCCGTGTCCCAATCCATCGCCTCCAGCGCGCCCGAAGCGTTGCGGAGCAGCGGCGTTGTGGCCCGGTCTTGCGCCCGGAGCGGTTCCAGTGCCTCCCATCCCTTGGGACACGCCATGCCGAGGTTCACAGGGTAACGCGCGTTTGGAGAGAGATTGACCGCCGCGCCGTTTTTCATGTGGGCCGTCAGCGAGCAACCGGTGGAGCAAAAGCCGCAGACCAGGTCGGTGGTGTTGTCGGGTTGGACGTCGCCCGGCACTTTTCCCAGGCCGAATTTGCCGGGCACCTGCACCAGGTCCTGCGTCAACGGCCCGTCCTTGCGGTGAAGAAGGCTTGAGATTTTCTCGCGCCAGCGTCTTTCTTGGATGCTGCTTGAAGGAGAGGAACTCATAAATTCCTCCGGGTTCGCGAATGAACCTTGAATTCACCGGGCATTTTGGCCGGCGCGACGGCCGTGAAAAACAGAACCCGTTCCTGAATCTCACCCGCAACGCAAAAGCCGAGCGCCAACAGGGGAATCATCGGATTGATCGGTTCCGCCAAAAAACCGAGAGGCAGCACCACCCCGCCGCAGAGTCCGCACAAAAACCGCGCGCCGGTGACGTGGCGCAATGGGCCTCGCATCAGCACCGCGCTTTTGAGTAATTCGCTCGATTTTGTTTTCGATGAAGACGTCATGGAAACCCATTCCCAAGCCAGTTTCGCCGCCGAAACCGCCATCAGCCCCATGGAAAATAAAAGCGCGGTGTCCTCTTGCCGAAAGGCGCTGGCGCAGACGTTCCAAGCCAATCCCAGCACCGCGGCGGTGCCGAAAAAGCGGATGGCCACGTGCCTTCCATGCCAGAATTGGCGTCGTGTCGCGTGATATACCATCGCCGAGCAAACCACGGCCAGCGCGCCCGCCGCCGCTGTTGCCAGCGATGAATAAAAAGTTCCGATCATTGAGTGAACTGCTGCCAGTGAAAAGAACGCCCCAAAGGCGATGACTTCACGGCTCAACCAGGAATGCCGCCAGCCTAGAAACGCCCGCCAGGCGTGCTGTGGGCGCCCGAGGTGAATCACGCTGGCCAGCAGCCCTGCCGCAAGCGCCGCCAGCCCAAGCCGTTCATTTGCTGATAACCCGCTTCCTGAGAAAGCGCCGTTCCACTGGGAGAAAGTGTTGAGCAAATAAAGACCGGCGGACATCTGCGTGAGAACGAGCATGAACACCAGCGGCCAATGCGTCGGCTGGAGGCGCAATTCCCCGTGGTCTCCCGCGCGAAGTTTCTCAGTAAATGTGCGGTTTGTTTGATAGCGGGTGGAAGGCACCGTGATGCGCGGATCGGGCGCGTCTTCGAGAAAAATGCCGCTTGCTGCCCGGTCCCGAGCCGAGTGCTTTTCCACAACCGTGATGCGGATGGCGCCGTTGGGACAGGCTTGAACGCAGGCCGGGGCTTCTCCATCGGCGAGCCGTCCGTGGCACATGTCGCATTTGCGGACGATGCCGCGCTTGGCCGAGTATTTTGGCACCTCGTAGGGGCAGGTCCAGGTGCAGTACTGGCAGCCGATGCACTGGTCGTCGAGATGGCGCACAATGCCTGTGGTCGCCTCTTTTTCGTAGGCTTCGACGGGGCAACCGCTGAGGCATCCCGGCTCCACGCAATGGTGGCACGCGGTGGTCACCGGAAGCTGCGCAGGCTGGGCGCGGGTTCCGCCCATGAGAACGCCGACTTCGCGCCAGGTTTCTCCCTCATCCAAGCCGTTTAAATTGTGGCAGGCTGTCACGCAGGCTTTGCACCCGCTGCATGTGTCGAGGTTGACTTCAAAGGCGTATTGCTCGCCCGGTCTCGGCGTGGTCAGCGGAATCAGGTCCCGATAATACTTCTCAAGGAGCGGCGCGGCATACTGTGCATGTTTGCGGGAGAATTTTTCGACGGCGGTGAGCTCTTGCTGCTCCGCCAGCAATCCGTCAATGAATGTCCGGCTCTGCGAAGGCTCGACTGTGCGGCGCGTGTTCATTCAACAACGCGGAAAAGTGTCTGTAGCGCCTCGGTATCGTGACGCAGGGTGAATTGCTGGAAGCTTTCATTTGACTGACGGTTCCGCAGATACGCGGTGAGAATGCTTTTCACGGTGCTGTTAAGTTGATCGTTCGGAACCGCGCTGAACACCTGCCGCCCGATGGCCTGGTTGCCGCCGAAGCCGCCGCCGACAAAGACGTGGTAGCCCTCGACACTGGCGCCATTGACCTTGGTTGTGGTGGCGAGCAGACCGATGTCGCCGATGTAATGCTGCGCGCAGGAGTGCGGGCATCCGGTCAGGTGAATGTTGACCGGTTGATCGAGCGGCACATGCTGTTCAAGGTGCTCGGCCAGTTGGAGCGAGTGGCGCTTGGTGTTCGCGGCGGCAAATTTGCAGTAGGAATTGCCGGTGCAGGCAACCAACCCGCTGCGCACGGACGATTGGCGCCAGCTCAAGCCGATTTTTTCAAGGCCGGTTTTGACGGCGTCGATGTCGGAATCCTTGATGTTGGGAATCAAGAAATTTTGCCAGACAGTCAACCGCAAGTCGCCCGAACCGTAACGGTCGGCCAAGTCGGCCACTTCCAGCATCTGCGCGGGCGTGACCTGTCCTACAGGAAGCGCCACGCCTACGTAGCTCAGGCCCGGTTGTTTTTGAGCAAAAACGCCGATGTGAGATTGGGGATTGTTGGTTTTGTTCACCCTCACCCCGGCCCTCTCCCACTGGGAGAGGGAGAGCGGTTTTCCGCTGCTCGCCAAGCTTGAAACTTGTAATCCATTCAGACCGGCCTTGGTGTCACCCTCTCCCTCAGGGAGAGGGCCGGGGTGAAGGTGAAGCGCGGCTCCATTTTCCCAATGGCATTGAATTAATTTGCGCCCCAGCACTTTCTCGGTTTCCTCAAGAAACTTCTCCAGTGGCCATTTTTCCAACAGGTGCTTCAGGCGCGCCTTTTTTCGGTCCGTTCGGTTGCCATTGGCGATGTAAACGCGAACCATGGCGGCCACCACCTTTACAATTTCCTCGGGGCTGACGATGACGCCCAGATCGCTTGCAAAGGCCTTGTGTCCGGTGGCTCCGCCGAGACCGATTCGAAAATAAATGCCGGGTTTGATGGATCCGCCCTCACCGAGTTGCACTTCCGTTATCTTTACCGCCGACACGCCAATGTCATTAGTCTCCTCCAAAACGACATCCGCGCCGCCGCCGTGGAATGCGATGTTGAATTTCCGTGGCAGGTCGTAAAACGACCGGTCATTGATGATGATGTGTGCCAGTTGCTGGCAGAACGGGGAAACGTCAATCAGTTCGGATGGGTCCAAACCCGCTGCTGGGCTTGCAGTGATGTTGCGGATGTTATCGGCGCCCGAACCGCGTGCATGGAGACCGACACTTTGAATTCTTCGCAGAAATTCCGGCGCGTTCTTGGGCTCGATCAGCCGAATCTGGATGTTTGCGCGGGTGGTGACTTGGACATAACCAGTCGTCAACTCTTGCGCGACGCGCGCGATTTCCCGCCATTGAAACGTCTTCAACTGCCCGGCGGGAATGCGGAGTCTCGCCATGAAGGCCTCCCTGTTCGGCGTGAGAAAGAACAAGCCATTCCATTTGAAACGGAAAATGTTTTCGCGCTCGGGCGCCTTATTGGCGGCAGCGTGTTCAATCAACAAAGGAAAAGCGTCGAGAGGATGCAATTCGCGTTTGACGCGTTCCTCAAAAATCAGATTTTCGTCGGCCTTTTGCGGGGTCAAAATCGCGAGCGGATTTGGAGCGACATCGCTGAATTTGAATCCTCGATTGGCAATGCCGCTGAAGAAGCCATCCAGATATGACCTCTGCTCGCCGTTGAGCGGTTGGCCGTTGACTTGGTCCAAGGAAATCATTGTCTTTTCAAGAGTTTAATGCCGGCGAAATGCTGGCGGTGAATTCGTTCAATACACATCGCGTTGGTAACGCTTCTCGGTTTTCATTTTCTGTACGTAGTCGGCGGCCTGGTCCGCAGTTCGGGCTCCGGCGGTTTGAATGATTTCATGAAGCGCCGCCTCCACGTCCTTGGCCATGCGCTTGGCGTCGCCGCAAACGTAGATGTGCGCCCCTTCCTCCAGCCAACTCCAAAACTTCGCTGCGTTTTCGAGCATCCGATGCTGGACATAAATTTTCTCCGCCTGATCGCGTGAAAAAGCAGTATCGAGAAACGTCAGGTGGCCGTCGGAGAGCATCGGTTCGAGTTCTGCGCGATAAAGAAAATCGCTGTCGCGACGCTGGTCTCCGAAGAAAAGCCAATTGAGTCCGCGCGCGCCCATAGCGCGGCGTTCTTCAAGGAAGGCGCGAAAGGGAGCAACGCCTGTGCCTGGACCGATCATGATGACGGGCGTGTCGCTATTCCTGGGCAGGCGAAAATGCGAGGGCTGGATGAAAATCTGAACCGGCGTTTCAGCGTTCACGCGGTCGGCCAGGAATGTGGAGCAAACGCCTTCGCGCTTTCGTCCATGCGCTTCATATCGCACCGCTGCAACCGTCAGGTGAACTTCTTCCGGATGCGCTTTGATGCTGGAGGAAATCGAGTAGAGGCGAGGATTGAGCTTGCGAAGAAATGAAACAAATTCAGCCGGCGAAAAGACTGCGTTGGGATGAACTAGCAACAGGTCAATGACCTCCCGACCATGAAGAAAATCATCCAAAGCAGATTTGTTAGTGAGAAGGCCGCGCAGATTCGAATCTGCTGTCCGATCCGCAATGGCTTCCAACAATCCCTTTGAAACCTGGCGGATTTCGAAATGTTCCAAGAGCGCCTTGCGCAGTGGCATTTCCACGGGGCCGCCGTTTTTGACCGCTTCCTCTCCGTCGCATTTCAGCGCGGCCAGAATTTCTTCAACCAGCGCTGGAGAATTTCTTGGAACAACGCCCAGCGCGTCGCCGACTTCATACTTGAGGCCGGAGCCTTCCAGCGAAATTTCAAAGTGCCGGGTATCCTTTGCCGAGCCGTTGCTGTTGAGCCTGCGATTGGCCAGCAGTCGCGCCGGGAAGGGATTCTGCCGGAGGTCGGTTGTTGGAGAGCCGTCGGAGTGCGACGGAAGTGAATCACTTATCAGCTTCAGACTTGTATCAGAATGCCCTGCGACATCGGTCGTTGAAGAGGAACTGCCACACTCCAAAAGCGATTTGAGAGCCGCTTCGATCCAAGCGTTTGCAGCGGCTTCGTAATCGACATCGCAATCTGCGCGAGGATGAATGCGATTTGCGCCGAGCTTTTCGAGTTGTTCATCAAACTTTCTGCCGGCACCGCAGAAGCTCGAGTAATTACGATCGCCAAGCGCGAGAACGGAAAAATTCAAATGTCCCAGATTCGGCGCTGCGTTGGAATTGAGGAAATTCCAGAATCCAACAGCATTGTCCGGTGGATCTCCATCGCCCCAGGTGCTCGTCACAATCAGGAGGCGAGTTTCATCTTTCCAGCGGATGTTCGCGAAAGCGTTCATGTCCAGAACGCGCGGCGCAAACCGGCGTCTTGCCGCCTCGCCGGACAACCGCCTGGCCAGAGCTTCCCCCGTGCCGGTCTGGCTGCCGAATAAAATGAGCAGCGGCTCTGGCTGGGTTTCATTTATTGATAAGTCGGTGTTGTTGGAGTTGGCCGGTGTGTTTGCGTCGGAAAAGAGGCCCGCCAAGAATCCATTGATCCACGCGCGCTGCTCCGGCGTGAAGGGCGCTTTCTCGGGGATGCAGGGAATGGGTCGCATGGTGTTCTTTTAGATGCGAGCGTGGGCCATGGCGCCCCATGTGGTGCGCCAGCGATTTTTCACCAGGCCCAGCCCCAGCAAAGCGCCATAGCACAGCAGCGCAAAAATCATCAGGCCGCCGAAGTAGCCGCCGGTTTGCTGCCGCGAGAACCCGAGCATGCTGGCCAGAAGAAATCCGCCGATGCCGCCGCCGCAGCCCACCAACCCGGTCATCAACCCGAATTCCTTGGAGAAGCGCTGAGGTAATAATTGAAAAATCGCCCCATTGGCCATGCCGAATGCACCGCAGGCCACGATGAAAATGAGCACGTTCAACATCAGCGCGCCGTTCAATCCGGCCAGCAGCAGGGAGGTTCCGGCAATGGTGTAGAAAAAATGAAGCGCGCGGACGCCGCCGATCCGGTCGGCCAGCGCGCCCCCGATTGGGCGGCTCAAGGCGCCGACCGCAGTGCAGATGGCCGCCAAATCCCCGGCCGTCACCACGGAAAGCCCGTAGCGATCCTTGAAATAGATGACAAACGAACTGGCCAGACCGACGAAACCACCAAAACTCACAGTGTAATAAAAGCAAAACCAGTGCGTGTCTTTTTCCCGGAACAGGCGGAAGTAATCGGCCAGCCGCTTGGGTTGAATCTGGACGGGCGCCTCCTTTGCTGCGAACACGTACACCGCCAGCACCAGCACCGCCGGCAGGAGCGCGAACCCGAAGACATTTTGCCAGCCGTAAATGGCGGCCAACCGGGGGGCCAGCAGCGCGTCAATCACCACACCGATGTTGCCCGCGCCGGCCAGTCCCAGCACCAACCCCTGCATTTGCGGCGGATACCACCGTCCGGCCTGTGGCAGAGCCACGGCGAAACTGCCGCCCGCGACGCCCAACACCAGCCCCATGAGGAGCGTGGCCTCAAAGTTTTGCAGGCCCACGATCCACGCCACAGCCAACCCGGCGATGACCACCAGTTGCGCGAGAATGCCGGTCCGCTTTGCGCCGATGCGGTCCACCAGCAGCCCAAGAAAAATCCGGCAAACCGCGCCGGACAAAATCGGCACCGCCACCATCAAGCCTTTTTGTTGCGGGGAGAGGTTGAGCGCTTCGGTTGCGGCAATTTGGGCGCCGAGCGCGCCCAGCAGCGTCCAGACCATGAAGCTGTAATCGAAATATAAAAACGCGGCGACCAGCGTTGGCAGGTGCCCGGCTTCCTTGAGGTGTGACAGTTTCATCGTATTTAGGCCCTTCGAGCCCGCGAATTGCCTAGGCCCGGCGGCTACGTCACATAAGCTCCGGGTATGCCAGCCCTTGGCCGAGGCTGGAGTAAATTTTGAATCGTTTTAATGAAAATCATTCATCACGGCAGGGGGCTTGTTGACAGCAAGCCTCGCAGGGTGTGTGTCATTTTATTTATTGCAGGCTATTCGTCATCGCACCGCACATGAACAGTTTTAAAAACTGCACAAGGGGGTGTTGTTTTTTGGGCAGCCTGAGCAAAAGGATGGAGGCGTCGTTTGGGTGAGAACATCGTTTTTCACGGAAACCACAACGGGTTTGATTCGAGGCTTGTTCGTTATTGGTTCCCGAAAATGGATTTGGGCACCGTGGGTTTGCCGCAATCTGGTGGACAATGAGCCAGGCGAATTCACTGCTCATCATTGAAAAGGAAAATGTTGACGTGACTTCCGGCTCCTTCGACGCGGAATAGGTCAGATGAGATTGGGATGTTCGACGCAACCTCTCAGTGAATCATCTCCTCAGTTTCGCGCTTCTCCTCGGCTCGGGGAAAAACGCGGTCTGTCGGGTCTTTCAGCTTAATGTTGGGCAGGGCGAAAGGGGTCGATGCGGTAATCCCGGGGGGTCATGCCCATTGCTCGCTTGAATGCAACGTAAAGATATTCGGGATTTTTGAAGCCGCTCATTTCGGCGACTCTTTCCACTGGCAAATCCGTTTGGCTCAGCAATGTTTTTGCCCGTTCCATCTGCACGCGGAGAATTTCCTGGTGTGGAGCCATTCCCATAACCGAATCGAACCGCCTGTAAAGCAGGCTGCGCGAAACCCGAAATTCGGAGACAATCCGACTGACGCGGAGTCCCTCGCAAGCGTGTTCACGGATGAATCGAAGCACATTGGCGACAAGCCAGTCATCAATGGCCATTACATCGGTGGAACGCCTGGTTTGGATGCCAACAGGCGGCACCAAAACGGGTTTGAATTCGTTTGACGCCGCTCGCCCCGACATCATTTGGTCCAGAAGTGCCGCCGCTTCGTAGCCGATACGCTCGATGTTGTAAATCACGCTGGTCAGCGGCGGAAACGACAGGCGGCACAATTCCTCGTCGTTGCCCGCGCCAATGACGGCGATTTCTTCTGGAACCGAAATGTTTGCGCGTCGGCAGGCATCCAGAATCCGTTGCGCATGGCGGTCACTACAGGCCATGACTCCGTTGGGACGAGGCAGGCGGCGGATCCAGTCGGTCAAGCGCTGTTGCATACGATCCCACTGTTGAAGGGTCCTTCGCTCCCTGTTCAATAAATGCACCGCAACCTCAAAGCCTGCCGTCCGGACGGCCTCTTCAAAACCGAGCCTGCGCTCCTCCGACCAAGGCATGTTGCGATAACCGCAGAAAGTGAAGTGTTTAAATTTTCTTTCGATCAAATGTGATGCGGCCACCCGACCAATGGCCCGGCTGTCAGTGCAGACTTGGGGTAATTCCAAATCAAACCTGTGGCCGAAGAGTTCCACCACTGGAATTTTGGCCTGACGCAAGCAGCGCGCGAGCCGGATATCCTCAATGTAGGCCAAAATGCCGTCTCCTGGCCAGTGACGCAGCCAGCTTTGCGCATAATCGCCGCTGAATTTTGGGTCCATAAACAGGGACCAAGGACCAAAAGTTTCAACGTATTTGGCAATCCCCTTTAAAATCGTGCTGCCATATCCTTGGGCTCTGTCCACGCACAGGGCGACTCGGGGGTGAGGCTTGAGCTTTACCGGCTTCATGGAGGAATTGGGTGATTCTACCCCAACACATACAGGGGTGGCAATTCGGCAACGGACATTCTGTGGACAAAATCACAGTTTTT
>CALJZV010000433.1 GCA_937983475.1 uncultured Verrucomicrobiales bacterium | reverse complement strand
TTCTCAATTTCCTTCACCGGATCGGCGGCCATGGATTTCGCGGTGCTCAACGGGAAAATGGAGCTGACAATCGCCGCGGCGGTGCCCCGTCCCACCAGACGAAGGAACGCGCGCCGTTCCATGTCGTTGGGGAAGATGGCGCGCATCACGGCGTTCTCGACCGCGCGCGACAACATGCCGTCGGCATCCATTCCACCGGCGGACTGCCGGTCGCTTCGCGCCTGTTCCCCACCCGCGACAGCAAGATCGCAGGAGGAGGACTGCGACGTTGCATGGGCAACCGCAGCCGCCGCGGACGGGGAGCAGACGTGTTCAGTTTTCGCGAGGCTGGCGCACTCGCAACCGCTGTGGTGGTGATCGTGACCGCACCCGTCACCGTGGAAATGCTCCATCCCGACAAAATCCGGCAACTGGCGCTTTTCATAATCGCGCTCCAGTTCACTGCGCGAACCGGCACCGGAACGGCCGTGTGCGTGAGGCTGGTCCACAATGGAGGATTCGGGATCAAATGGGTCATTCAGGATGTTGTGATGCATGGGCTTTATTATTTTAGGTTTTGGGTGTTAAGGAATGTTCAGGTCGTCCAAAGCGATGACGTCCTGGGCGACGTCTGAAAGTTTCTTTTTGCGATTCATAGCCACCCTGCGCAAAAGGTGGTAGGCCTGCTCTTCACTCAGGTTTCGCTCCTTCATAAGGATGGCCTTGGCTCGGTCCACCAGCTTGCGCTGCTCCAGGTCGGATTTGGCCTGGGCTAATTCTGACCGCAGCAACTGCGTCTGTCGGAAAGTGGCAATCGCGGACTCGATGGCGAGTTTCAGTTGCGGCGCGGTGAGGTCATCGGAAATGCAGGCGCAAACGCCAGCTTGAACGGCCGCCTGGATGCTTTGGGAATCGCATTCCCGGGTCATTAAAATCACCGGGCGCGGCTGTTGCTCCTGCAAATGGGCAATCTGCGCGAACAAATGGCGGCCCGGCAAGTCCGCGCAGACGCAAACCACGTCTGGGCTGTGACGGACCACCGCCTCCGGGAGTTCGCCAATTGACCGGTGAAACGCCACTTCCTCGATTCCGCCGCCACGCAGCTTGTTACGCACGCCACCGGACTGTTCCCCGCATGAATCGCACAAGAGAATTTTCATTTTAAACGACGGCATCAGGACCGAGCACGCGTCTTGCGCCGGATAAAGCGCGCTTGCACCGCTATTGCGGCTCTTCGCATGCGGACCGGCAACCGGGGCGCTCCCGGCGGAATTTGTACGAACAGCAATCACGTTCATTTTGTGACGGAGCCCTCAGCTCACCATGGCTCAAACGCCAATGCAGAGGGTAAAAGGGTCATACGGTGGACATCTTTGTCCGGAGAGGAAGGCAGCGCTGGCTTCGATCACGAACTCTGTATTTCAGGGCTCGCCTGCTCTTAGCAAAGCTGATGCCAGCCCTTAAAAAAGGACCGCATCGGGTCACAAAGCGGGAAAAATGACGCGATTTGAACAGCCGCGGAAAATCGGCATGACCAAATATGAACACCCTGATTGAAATGGCGCAGCCACCGTCGGCTCTCAGCTGCGGTTCCGCTCGTCGGAAACACGGTCGCAATAATCAGGATGCCTTGGACAAGATTTGCAAAGCGCCGCGCTCTCCTTGCAGTAAAATAAAAGTGAGCCAAAAACACTTTTCACACGGAGCAAACGACATGAAAAACACTGAATCCAGCGCTGCCGAACACCCCTTTGTTCAGGGACTCAAACCCGAAAATCGCCGCCTTGCCGCCCA
>CALJZV010000432.1 GCA_937983475.1 uncultured Verrucomicrobiales bacterium | reverse complement strand
AGTCATCGGCAGCCCGCCCAGAAACGGTGAGAAAAATAAAAAGGACCAGGAGTTGGAAAACAGGGAAATGAAATTTCATAAATGAACGGATCAGCCCCGTTGTTTTAACCCCGCGCTGCGACATTCACAACGGTAAGTCTTCGCAAATTGAGGCCATCGGCCTTTCACCATCGAAAAAGATCGAGAATCTGAAACTTACGAATGGATGAACTGCCCAATTTCATTAACTACTGCAATCGCCGCACATGGGAAGCAATGGCTTACTCGCTATTCCGGACTCATGGAGTCTCGATTCCAGCTCCCGACGTTTGTTTTTAATAAGATCACTAATCTCGGCTTTCTGCTCATCACTCGAAAAAGGATTCAAAACAATGCGCTCACATAAGTCGCATAGATTAACTTCAATTAGCTCGTGATCTTTCAACTGGGCGAGAGCGGCATTGGATTGCTCCTCTGTGCCGCCGTATGCTAATGAACCTCGAAATAATGCCAGACGAATTTCCTTTTCGTCTAAAAACCAAACGGGTTTCAGGAATACCTGAATTGGTACTGTGTGGGATACAGAAGAATCTGTCCAATGGTCGAGGTAATCCACATGTTTCAGAAAGAGGTCTTTATGTTTTTCAAAAAGTGTTTGATGGGTTACCCACAGACGTTTCATCGTTGTTTGCAAAGCAACGCCTCCGCCCTCGCATCCATCTTCTTTGCGGCAATATTGTTTCCACATTAGCCATGATTCATATTCTGACTTTTGCCAGCAGGAAACGAATGTGGCCTTTCGTTCTCGGAGAAATTGTTTCATCAACTCCGCGTCACTGACAGGAGGCATGCCAGCTTGAAGATAAGCTTGTTTCACTCCCAAGAACATCGCGCTTGTTGGATTCCCTTAATCGTTTCTATGAGATTTTTCGCTTTTTTTTTATTCAAATAACGCCAGACCTTTGCTGTCTCTTTGGTGTTCATCCTTATCGCTGATGTTAAGAGGGCGATGGGTAAGGAAAAGGGAAATTAAGATTTCAAAAACTACCGAAAGCATCCTTTACATTTTCGAGAAGTCAAAGCGCCGTCCGGTTGCGTGCCCATCTCCGAGCTCGAAAGGGCAACCGCGTCTTTTCCCTGTCTCGCGAAAGTGGCAGTTGAAAGTTTCCGTGAAGAGCGCCTCACATTTTTCGTCAGTAATTGAAACCCGAAAAAACTATGAAAAACCTGCGCCCGCTTTGCCTGGTTGTCGCCTTCGCTGCATCCGCTAATGGAACCGAGGATTTTTTCCCGGTCATGCCGTGGAACCATGTTCCGCATGACACCAATGTGATTGCCAAAATTCGCGAGTGCGGTTTCACCGTCGCCGGTTTCGCCAATCCGGGGACGCTAAAACTTTGCGAGCAAAACGGACTCAAGGCCATCGTTTACGACGCCCGAACGGCCAGTTACGACTGGACCAATGTGGACGAAGCCCAGGCCCGAAAAAATGTAAGGAGCCTTGTGGACGAAACCGGCCAGAGCAAAGCCGCTTATGGTTATTATTTGCGCGATGAGCCGCGCGGCAATTTCTTCAAAGGACTCGCCATCGTCTCGTCGCTCGTTCAGGAGATGGCTCCCGGCAAATGGCCTTACATCAATCTGTTTCCGAACTATGCCGAGCCGTGGCAGATGGACGCGGAGAAATACGACGCTTACGTCGAGAAATTCGTCAAAATCTGCCGTCCCACGCAGTTGAGCTACGATCATTACGCGCTGATGGACGATGGCTCGTTGCGTGGCAGTTATTGGCAAAATCTGGAGCAGATGCGCGCGGCGGCGGTGAGGCATCAATTGCCGTTTTGGAACATTGTTCTGGCCACGGCGCATTTCAATTATCGCGAGCCGACGGCGGCGGACATGCGGTTCCAGGTTTACAGCACATTGGCTTACGGAGGGCGCGGCATTTCCTATTTCACCTATTTCGCGCCGCAGGTGGGGAACTATCGCAACGCGCCGATTGACCAGTTTGGCAATCCGACTCCGGCGTGGGGAGTTTTGCAAAATATAAACCTGCAGATCCAAAAACTCGCGCCGACGTTGCTCAAGCTGAAGTCGGACGCGGTTTATCATTTTGGCGCGATTCCACAGGGTTGCCACGGCCCGGAAACGAACAGTTTGGTTTCCGCCATTGGTGGCGAAATCGCGGCGGGCGATTTCACGCATGAGGATGGCAACCGCTACGTGATGCTGGTCAACAAAGACCTTATCAAGTCGGTGCATTGCGCGCCGCAGTTCCGGTCGCCGCAGAAAAGCCTGAAGTTTGTCTGCCCGTATTCAGGGCAATTGTTGAATTACGAAGGTGAATATCTGTGGCTGGCTCCTGGCGGCGGCCGGCTTTTGAAGCTGGAATAGCACGTTTCAGTCAGCGCTTTCCGATTTCGTCCTCATCTGGATGGCTCTTGCCAGGGAAGTCGTGAAAAGATGCAGAAGATGGGACGTTTAATCCATTTTCATCTCTGTCCCTCTGTGGTTTCCCTGTTCTGAAAATCCAACGTCTTCTCCGGTCGCACAATGAAAACAAAAGAACGCCTTCCCAAAGTCCGGCTTTGATGGGATGGATCGGGGCCGCGTTATATTTTCCATCCAGCGCGGTAATGGTGCTGGATGAATTCATCGGCGGCTCGGGTGTTGGAGGCGCGCATTTTGGCCGCGTCCCATTCAAGTTTCTGGCCGGCACGGAAGGCCACGTTGCCGAGCAAACCCGCCTCGGTGAGGAGTGCTCCGTAACTGAATGGGCAGGAGGTGGGCTTGCCGGTTTTGCAGGCCTCGATCCATTCGGCGTAGTGGCCGGGAGATTCTTGGATGAACGGTTGCGGGTGAGCGAACCCCGTAAAGTTTTTTTCAGGCAGCAGGAGCAGTTTGCCGTAGTCGGTGAGCAGCATGCCCTTGGTGCCGACGAACAGCACGCCGTTGCCCCACTTGGGCAATTCGTAAGGAGGGCGTTTGCCACCGGAATACCAAGTCATTTTCAAGCCTGAGGTTTTGCCTTGAGGCCCGTACTGGTAGCGAACAACCAGTTGCGGCGGCGCTTGATCGGGATGCACGGGGGGACCTTCGGCCTCAATTGTATGGGGATATTGCAGTCCAAGAGCCCAGTAGGGCAAATCCATGAGGTGACAGCAGAAGTCGGCGAGTGTGCCGCCGCCAAAGTGCCACCAGCGGCGCCAGTTGAAGGGATGGTAATCCGGGTCGTAGGGCTTGGGCTGAACAGGGCCCAGCCAGAGATCATAGTGAACGTGAGCAGGAACTGGTAATCCGGGAGTCTTGGCTATGTTTTCCCATACGTAATCAGCCCAGCAATGAACTTCGGTGACGGTGCCGATGGCGCCTGTCTGTACCAGTTCCACCACGCGCCGATAGTGGCTGGAGGAGTGGATCTGGTTACCCATTTGCGTGGCGCGGTTATATTTTTTTGCGGCTGCGGCCACGATGCGGGCTTCGGAAATGGTGTGAGTGAGAGGTTTTTCACAATAAACGTGGTGCCCGCTTTGCAGTGCGGCGACAGTGGCCACAGCATGGGTGTGATCGGCGGTGCTGATGACCACGGCATCAATGCCGGGTTGTTCCAAAAGCTTCCGGTAATCGTTGTAAGTGCGTGCGCCTGGGAATTCCTGCTTGGCGGCGCTCAGGAATTTTTCGTCAATGTCGCACAAGGCGACGATGTTCTGCTCGGCCACGCCCTTGATGTTTGATCGGGCGCGGTTGCCGGTGCCAATGATGCCAATGTTGAGTTTGTCATTGGCGGAAAGCTTGCGTGTTTTGCCCGCAGGACTGGCGCACCCGGTGATCCAAAGGCCCGCCGCGCCAAGGGAGGCCTGCTGAAGAAATTGTCGGCGCGAGAATTGGTGTTTCATGGCCAAAGGGGTTTAACGCGTTTCAACCCGGGGGATTTCCCGGACGTAAATATTGCGGAACTGGACTGGGTCGCGGTGAGCTTGGAGCTCGATTGGCCCAATGGCGTCCACGGGCTTCTCCCGGTCGAAAAAGTTTTCCAAGGTGACGTTGTTTACCACAAGTTGGCTGTTGAGGAAAACGTGGACTTTGTCGCTGGCCATGATGATGCGGAACCGGTTCCATTCGCCAAGGAAGTGGTCGGCAAATTGGGCAGGGTAACTGGGGCTTTTTTTGTTGTTGTACAGGCCGCCAGAGCCGGGATGCGCGCGGTCAAAGCCGGCACTGTTGGGTTCCCATATCTGCACCTGCGGGAAGCCGCGCAAATAAATGCCGCTATCGCCTTTTTCCGGAACTTTCCAGTCCACCAACAATTCGAAATTGCCGAAGTAATCCACCGTGCAAAGGTTATCGAACCCGTTGCCTCGATAAATCAGATTGCCATTCTCCACGCGCCAGTTCTTGCGCATCAGTTCGTCGGCTTTGATCTGCTCGCGAGCCCATTCCTCAAGGGACATTTTCTTTCGGGTGATGGGATTGCCGACCAGGCCGCGCCATCCGGAGAGGTCATGGCCATTGAACAGGGACTTGAAACCTTCAGGCGGAGCGGAATTATGGCGCGCCAGTGGCCCTGTGGTGGGAGGCGTCGGCAGTTCCTTAATGCGAATGTTGCGGAATGCGACTTCATCACGGTGAGCCAGCAAGCCGATGTGTCCCCGTTCGCGGAAGAGCCCAGGATGTTTCTGGATGATGTCGGGATCGGTCACTTCATTGATGTTGGCCTCCGAGACGACCATGTCATTGATGGTGACTTTGATTTTGCGCCCGATGGCGGAAATTTCCATGGTGTTCCATTGGCCGGGTTTTTTGTTGGAATTGGGCTTGGGATTGGTGATGCCGTACACCGCGCCGCACGCCTGCCAGGGTTTGATTTTGGCGTGCTTGGGAGCGTCGTCGTCGAGAATTTGAACCTCTGTGCCGATGTAGGCGATTTGGCCCCGCTCCAGCGGGGAACGGATGCCGATGCCGTTATTGCCGCCGGGCTTCAGTTTGTATTCCAGCCGAAGAATGAAGTCGGAGTATTCCTTTATGGTAAACAGGTCGTTGGTGGTTCCTTCCGTACAAATCAGTTCACCGTTTTTCACGATGTAGCCCAATGCTTTGTCCTCGGCGTAAATCCATCCATTGAGGGTTTTGCCGTCGAAGAGGCTGACGAAGCCCGCCTCGGAATTTTTTGTCGCGGTGGCGCATCCGCTCACAAGGGCGCCAGCCAGGAAAAAAGACGCTGCGAAAGATTGGATCCTCATATTTTTTAAAAAAGTGCAAACCGGCTTAATCAAGAGCTGCCTCGCGGGGCAGGGTAAATGCAGACGATGGTTTGCCAAAGATGCTCCGGGGGCGCAACTGAATTGTTCGCATGGAAGCTTTGCTGAATGGTGCGCGGTGCAGGTTTCGAACCTGCGACCCCTTGCGTGTGAAGCAAGTGCTCTACCACTGAGCTAACCGCGCATCTTGCGATGCTGGCACTGGATGCCGACAGCGCGGGTCAGATTACGAGCGGCTATTCGGGGAGGCAAGTTTTTGTTTGGTGATGTGTCATCTTTGGTGCGCGGCAATAAAACCCCTTGTTCCGTTTGCCCGTGTCGTGTCCAATCCCGTTCATGAGTTTGCCTCAAACACCCGAGCCAAAGTCTCTTGGCCTGACAGAATGGTTGATTTGCCTGATCGCCGTCATCGGCTTTGCCTTCGATATTTACGAGTTGCTGATGTTGCCGTTGATCATCAAGCCCGCAATCGCCACTTTGAGCGCGCCGCTTATAGAGCTGTTGGTCCAAAGCGGCATGCCTCTGCCGGAGGCGACGGCCTTGTGGATGCCGGGGGGCGAACTGTACGTGAAATGGGCGCGGACCTTGTTTTTTGTGCCTGCGATCTTCGGCGGCATTTTCGGCTTGCTTGGCGGCTACCTGACCGACCGGTTGGGGCGCCGGCGGGTGCTGACTTTCAGCATCATGTTGTACGCCTTCGCGGCAGCGGCTGCGGGGATGTCCACCAGTTTGTGGCAATTGCTCTTTTTTCGTTGCCTGGTGTTCATCGGTGTCTGCGTGGAATTTGTCGCGGCGGTGGCATGGCTGGCAGAGTTGTTTCCAAACCCGGTCCAGCGCGAGAAGGTGTTGGGGTTCACTCAGGCCTTCTCTTCTGTGGGCGGGTTCATGGTGTCGGGCGCTTACTTGCTTTGTGTTCATTTTGCCAACAGCCTTCCGCCCATTTACGGCATGCACGAGGCGTGGCGTTACACGTTGATTTCCGGGCTCATTCCGGCCATTCCGCTGATTCTTATTCGTCCTTTTCTGCCGGAATCGCCTGTTTGGCAGCGAAAGCGCGAAGCGGGGCAACTTAGGCGTGCAAGCCTGGGAGCGATCTTCAGCCCGGAACTGAGACGCACAACGATCGTGACCGCAGTCATCGTTGCTTCCTGCTACGGGATGGCGTTTGGAGCTATTCAGCATTTGCCGCAAATCGTGCCGGGTTTAGCGGATGTTAAGGCCGCCTCAAAAGCCAAGCAGGATGCGCTGGCACAAGAGGCGGCTGCTGCCGGAAAGACACTGGAGCCAAAGGTGCTGGCTGCCGCAGGCCGATTGGAAGCGGAGCGTCATGCCGGCGAGGTGCAACTGTGGCAGGAGATTGGGGGCATGATTGGGCGTCTGGCGCTGGCCGGGATCATCATCGCAATCGCCTCCAAGCGACGAGTTCTGCGCATTTTCCATCTGCCCGCTCTGGTCTGGGTCACTTTATTTTTCTGGTGGATTTCCAACAACCTTGGAACTGCGGGCAGCCTGGCAATGGTAAAATGGGGGGCGGCGCTCTGCGGATTTTTTGTCATAGCTACATTTAGTTTTTGGGGCAACTACCTGCCTCAGGTCTATCCTGTTCATTTGCGTGGCACGGGTGAAAGTTTTGCCGCTAACATCGGCGGACGCATCCTTGGCACCTCGGCGGCGTGGTTTACTTTCACTTTTGCAGCCGCGAAGCCGCCGGATCCTGGAAAAATTGCGCTAACTGCGGCTTGTGTCGCCGGCACCTTTGCGTTGATAGGCGCCGTTGTCACGTGTTGGCTGCCGGAACCGCAGCCTGGCCATGGCGACGAATCTTGAAAGTTGTCATCTGATTTGAATTGGAATTACACGGTCCGCGTCAGTCACCTGTTCATTGATGTCAGCATTACGATTTATAGCCAGAATCTGCGCATTGGTGGCGCTGGTCGCAATGGGGTTGGAATCAACCGCTCAGGTTCCTGTTCAGCGCAATCCCTTGGCGCGTGCGGTGCAACTCGATCCATTCTTCCGCTATTACCAAAACAGAAGCCCGGAAAGCATTGCCTATGAATTAAAACTCAATGGCTACGGCGCGGCCCATTACATCGTGATCCGCGACAGCGGCGCCGACGCCAAACTGGTGGAGGCGTGCCAAAAGGCCGGGGTTGCGGTTTGGTACACGACTTTTGGAAATGGCGTTTACAGGACCAATGACCTTCCAGCGGGCTGGGAGGCTTGGAAAATGCGCCACCTTGGCCCGAATGCGTCTGCTTCCAGCACCGGTTTCACATTTCTCTGCATGAATCATCCCGAGTATCGGCAGTGGAAGAAAGACCAGGCCATCTCGGTGCTGAGTCGCATTCCCTTTGATGGGTTTGAATTGATGGAAAATTTCTGGCCCGCCTTTGAGGGAATTAAAAACCCGCTTTATGGTTGCCTCTGCGACCAATGCAAGTCGGCTTTTTTGCGGGCGAATCCTGACGCATCAGTAATCCCGGAGTTTACCAATCGCCAGGATCCTGATTACCACGGAACCAATAAGCGGCTTTACCAGAAGTGGATGGATTTCCGTGCCAAAAGCGTGGCGGAGTTCCTGAATGACGTGGTCAATGGTTCGGGGGGCGTTCGGGAGCGGTTTCCCAGAATCAAAGTGTCGGTTTGGGGGATTGCAGATGATCTTCCCAACGGCGTTGCGAAACTCCGCGAGTGGGAGGGCATTGACGGTGGTTTGATTGCCAAAACGGTGCGTCCGGATTTGTTTGTGATTCAAACCGACTGGCCGGACTGGATGAAACCGGAACTGCCGCCGACCTACCCGCTGAAATACAAGCCGTATGTGGAGGCCATTCGCGTGCAGGATTCCAAGGTGCCAATCAAGTTGCAGCCGGATGTGGGGTCCAACGAAAAATGCCGGCGTGGGAGCGACTGGCTCAAGAAGTGCGAGGCTGCTGCCAAAGAAGCCGGAATGGCCGGGTTGGTGCCCTATGAATTTCACCTGTGGCGAGACTCTTATGAGGCCGCTCCAAAGCCGTTGTGGGCGACGGGCACAGGAAACATGGTGACGCTCATGTTCAACAAGAGGATTGACGGAGCAACGGGAGCGAACCTGCAAAATTATTCAGTAACTTCCGGGAAACTGCTTTCCGCCAAAGTGGACGGCAATCTGGTCCGATTTCAGGTAGAAGGAAAACCGATGACCATTACAGCCCGAAACCTTACTGATGATCCGCCCAGCCGTTTTTTTCGAAACCATCAGGCAGTGCGCATGCCGGCATCCGCTGCGGTAACAGTCAATTGGCGGTGACGCATGTAGCTGATTGTGAAGAGCACTGGGACCGGTTTGGGCCGTAACCTTTTAAAACTCCACGCGTCTCAAGGGGGAATCCATCCTAACAAAAATCTTATTCAACAATGAAACACTGGATTCTTGCGCTTGTGACGTTGATTCTCCCTCTGAGTTTGTTTGCCCAGAATCAAAAGGATCGACCCAACATCATTTTCATTCTGGCGGATGACTTGGGTTACACGGACCTGGGATGCTATGGGAGCAAGTTTTACGAGACGCCAAACATCGACCGATTGGCGGCCCAAGGGCTCCGGTTCACCAGTGGTTACACCTGCGGTCCCAATTGCCAGCCAACTCGCGCGGCGTTGTTAAGCGGCCAGTATGGGCCGCGCACCGGCGTGTACACGGTGGGCAGCATTGACCGGTTTAACTGGCAAAGCCGCCCGTTGCGGCCTGTGGACAATGCCGGACAGCTTCCGTTGGAGAAAATCACGCTTGCGCAGTCGTTGAAAAAAGCGGGTTACGTTACGGGCATGTTCGGCAAGTGGCATCTGGGCAATACCGAACCGTATCATCCGGCCAAGCGTGGATTTGACGAGGCCATTGCCAGTTCGGGCAGTCATTTTGACTTCGAGACCGATCCCAAGGTGGACTACCCCAAGGGCACTTATCTGGCCGATTTTTTGACGGATAAGGCGGAGGATTTCATCCGACGCCACAAGGAGAAACCTTTCTTCCTTTACCTGCCGCACTTCGGCGTGCATTCGCCCTATCAAGCCAAAGCGCAACTCATAGAAAAATATAAAACAAAAACGCCTGCGGGTGGTCACCAGGACCCGGTTTATGCGGCCATGATTGCCAGCGTGGATGAAAGTGTGGGAAGGATTCTTACCCTCTTAAAGGAATTCAAGCTGGCGGACAAAACCCTGGTCATTTTTTCCAGCGACAATGGCGGGGTGGGCGGCTACCAGCGCGAGGGCATCAAAAAGGAAAAGGAGGATGTCACGGACAATGCGCCGTTGCGCGGTGGAAAGGGAATGCTATATGAGGGCGGCATTCGCGTACCTTATATTTTCTGGTGGCCCGGCAAAATTGCCGGCGGGACTACTTGTCCTGAGCCCATCAACAGTGTGGATTTGTATCCCACGCTGCTTGATTTGGCCAAGACGTCGCCCCCAACGGATTATCCGCTTGATGGGGTAAGTTATCGCGCATTGCTGGAGCAAGGCGGCAAGGGCAGCCTCAATCGGGATGGTCTGTTCTGGCATTTTCCAGGTTATTTGGGTGCCGGAGGGGATAGTTGGAGAACAATGCCAGTGGGGGTGATTCGCTCAGCCGACTGGAAACTCATGGAGTTTTTTGAAGACGGACGCCTTGAGCTTTACAATCTCCGTGATGACATCGGCGAAAAAAACAATCTCGCCTCAAAGCACTCGGAAAAAGCCAAGGAACTGCACGCCAAGCTGGTTTCATGGCGAACCCAAATCAAGGCTCCCATGCCCACGGCAAATGGGAAAACAGTTCCTTCGCCGGTAGCCAGCCAGCCAAAGAAAGCGAACAAAAAGAAAAACCGGGTCAACTGAGGGATAGCATCATTTTTTGGTCGCTTTCCAGCGCTCAAAAAAACTGACAAGCATGTCAATGGCCTCGGTGGTCACCGGCTTGAGCAGATGCCAGTTCCAGATGCATACCTGGCCGTGAAATTCAAACATGTCGCGCGAGGGTTCCTGCTGGCTGAATGAAGTCAGGATGGCTACGAACAGATGCTGGTTGATCTTTTGCGATCGGAAAAAATCGAGAACCTCCCAGCCGGTTTTCCTGGGCATGTTCAGGTCGAGAATCAGCATCGCGGGAAAAGGATGATCAGTTCGATCTGTAAACGCGCCTTCCCCATTGAGGTAAGAAATGGTCTCCTCTCCGTCGCGTACTGTTTTTAAGGTGTAATTCAGCCGCAGGCAGGCAAAGGCTTTTTGCACAATGGCAATGTCTTCCTCGTTGTCCTCCGCCAGCAAAATCACAGGATTTGTGGTCATAAAGTCCCAAGTCACTGCGACCGGGAGGGCGAATATTAGTGTGACTTAAAAAATAAGCAATAGTTGTGACGAAATTAGAAGAGCAAATCATAAGTGATTCATTGTGAATAACTTTGGTGATTTTGACCTTTTCAAATTGCCGCCCGGGAATACGTTTTTAAATATTCTCAAATGGGTTATGACACGGAAGGAATTTGAATTTTTCAGGCTATCGGTCGAGCAGGAAACATTTCCCCGGAACATTTCCGATCCGATAGAGTTCGGCATACAACGAACCCTCTTTCGCAAGCAAAAGCTCAAAAAGCTCATTGCGGCGGGAAAAGGCGTTTCCTCAAAGACCGTTCAGGCCAAGGTGGACCGTTGGCGTCGCCAATTAGGCCGGTTGGAGCGGTCGCAGGCCCAAATGACCCGCCTCAAGAAAGAATTGAGCGCCTCCCGCTTGGTGATCTATCGACCCGCGAGGGCTTAAGGTGACAGTGGGGATGCTTTGGACTGTCGATCCCGTGTAATAACCTTTAAGCTTGCTTCACGAACGCCCCAGACCTGTATGAATCCGGTATTTTTTATAAGCAGCGAGGTTATCCTGTATTCATAAAAGGAGATTTATTGGTTATAATTATTCGAGAGCAATCATGCCAATACCGATTCGAGTTTTGATTGTTGAAGATTCCGAAAGTGACGCATTGCTTTTAGTGCGCCATTTGCGTCAAGGAGGCTTTGAGCCTGCGTTTCAGCGGTTGGACACATCGGAGGCATTTGAGAAAGCGTTGGATCGGACGGCGTGGGATTTGGTGATTTGTGATTACAAGATGCCCGGATTTGACGGGCCCACCGCGCTGGAGATTTTTAAAAGCAGAGGCATCGACATTCCCTTTATCGTGGTTTCGGGAATGATTGGGGAAGATGTGGCTGTGGCGATGATGACATCCGGAGCCCATGATTATTTGTTGAAGGACAATCTGGCCCGGTTGGTTCCTGCCATAGAACGTGAGCTGCGGGAGGCGGAAGAACGGCGCAACCACCGTCGAGCCGAAGAGGCGCGTTCTCATTTGGCGGCAATTGTGGAATCCTCCGATGACGGGATCATCAGCGCTACCGCAGACGGCGTCATCCTCAGCTGGAATAAGGGGGCCGAAAAAATTTTGGGCTATTCCTCGGAGGAAGCCGTGGGGCGGTCCTTGTTTGCGTTGATGCCGCTGAGTGTCGGTGAGCAGTTTCTGGATGTGCACAGAAAAACTTCCGAAGGGTCTACAGTCAATCGCTTGGAAACCCGATGCACGCGCAAGGATGGCAGCCAGATTGATGTTTCCCTGACGCTATCGCCTATTCGCATGCCAGACGGCAGGATCACGGGAGCCTCGACCATCGTTCGCGACATCACCGAAAGAAAACGGGCTGAGGCTGAGCGGGAAAAATTACTCGCCGAACTGAGTCAGGCAATGAAGGAGGTCAAGGCGTTGAGTGGACTGCTTCCGATTTGCGCCGGTTGCAAAAAAATCCGAAATGATAACGGATACTGGCAGCAGGTGGAAATTTACATTCAGGAGCATTCCGAAGCGGAGTTCACCCATGGACTTTGCCCGGAATGCATGAAGCGACTTTATCCTCAGTTTGTATAGCCGTTAAATCACCGTGCCGTGCGGAATAATGCCGTTTTTAGGCACGATCACCACACCATCCCGGATGTAATACAAGGCATGGTCCAAGTGGTCGGGTTTGCCTTCTGGTGAAATAACGCAGTTGGCTCCAATTCGGGCATTCTTGTCCACGATCGCATTTTCGATTCGCGTGTTCTTGCCTATCCCGATGCGAGGAACGCCATTTGCCTCGTAATGTTGAATGGACGCCTCAGATTCGTAATAGTCCGATCCCATCAACACAGTTCTATTGATATCGCACCCCTCGTTTACGATGCTTCGAACACCTACTATGCTCCGGTAGATTTTCGCATAGTTGATGATGCAGCCATCTGAAACCACCGCGTGATCAATGGTCGCGCCATTGATTTTGGAAGCAGGCAAAAAGCGCGGACGAGTGAATATGGGCGAACTCATGTCAAAGAAATTAAAGCGGGGCAGCTCGGACACCAGATCCAGATTGGCCTCGAAAAAGGAGCGAATCGTACCGATGTCTTCCCAGTACCCTTGAAAAACACTGGAGTAAACCTTGTGCGTTTCAATGGCACCCGGAATGATATGCTTGCCAAAATCGGTGAGATTGTTGTCCAGCAGCTTCAGTAGAACATCGCGGTTGAAGACATAAATGCCCATGGACGCCAGGAACCGCTCATCGCCTCCCTCAATGCCAAAGCGCTGATGAAGCTCCGGGTTCAGCTTGAGCGAATCAAGGACTTCCGGGTCCTTTGGTTTCTCCACAAACCGCACAATCCGGTGCTCGGCTTTGGTTTGCATGATGCCCAATGACTGGGCTTCGTTGCGGGTTACAGGGATGGTTGCGATGGACACGTCAGCGTCCATTTCGACGTGATGGGCAATAATCCTGCGGAAATCCATGCGGTAAAGCTGGTCGCCGCTGAGGATGAGCGCGTAATCGAAG